>JASMTM010000201.1:0-5992 GCA_041694295.1 Petrotogales bacterium | reverse complement strand
GGGGTAACTCAACATTAAATACATTACTATTATTTTCTACTTCGAGTTCAAATTTTAATGAATTTTCACAGGGTACAAATAAATCTGACCATTCAGATGGTACAGGTATTTTTTGTTTGTATTCGTTTTCAGTGTGCAACGAAAGAAACGTTGATTGCTTTCCCTCCTTCATAATGCGAATCATTCTTTTCTTATTTTTGGTTAAATCTGTTGGAAGCATTTTGACCTTTATATTATTTTGTTCAATCTCTATGGAGTGCACAAAAACACCTCTATCTTTCGCAAAGATTAGCGTTTAAAAAGATCTTCTGTTGGTCCAATACTTCGCCATTGATTCTTTTAAGTATTATTTCCGCAGCTTTTTCACCCATTTTCCTGGTTTGTTGCGTTACGGTAGTAACAGGAATTTTTAAAAAGGATATAAATTCAAAATCATCAAATCCGCAAACAGTAACCTTCTTTGACATTTCGGGATTTTCAATTAGGTACTTAACTATTCCCAGCGTAATGTCCCCTGTGCTACCTATAATAGCACTGGGAGGCTGTTTCAGAGATAGAAGTTTATTCGTACATCGATAACCGTTTTCAATCCCTGTTGTTTCGCCTGATACGATATATTCCGGATGCAAACTGATTGGTTTATCCAAAAAAGAGTGAGTGAATCCATCGAGTCTTTCTTTTATTGTTGTTGAATCCTCTACTTGATAAATGAAACCAATATTCTCGTGACCTTTTTTTACAAGATAATTAACCAGCATTTTTGAGCCGCCTTTATTATTGCTAACAACAAAATCAAAATTTGAATTTGGCAAATATCTGTCAATAAGGACAACAGGCAAGGTTAGATTGCTTAAGAACTTAAGTGATTCTCTGTTATACACCCCTCCCACATAAAAAAGTATTAGACCATCCACCCTCTTCTCAAGTAATAATTTAAGCTCTTTCATTTCCTTATAGGGATTTCCGTCCGAAATTCCGAGCAAAATATTGTAATCATTTTTCGCACAAACCCGTTCAATTCCATCAAATATGTCATGCATGAAAGTTCTTAGATTCGGTAGAACCAATCCTAATGTTTTTGTCTGCCTTGTGATAAGACTCTTAGCAGCCTGATTGGGAACATAATTTAATTTTTCAGCGATCATATTAATCCTTTCCTTGGTGTCTTCTTTTACCTTCGGGTCATTTCTCAAGGCTCTGGACACAGTAGATACAGAAACATTTGCGAGCTTAGCAATATACTTTAAATTTACATCCATTCTATTCATCCTCCATTGATTCTGAGAGATCAACAAAACTACAAATAGGAATTGCAATAAACTCTTTTACAAACTGCTTTTCAACAATAGCACCTGAGCAAATGCAAAAGTCAAATATTATTTTGTCAGGAGTACCTGGTTCAATTACAGGAAGTTCTGTAATGCCTTTATCTTTTGTAGCTGCTTCACTGTAATGTCTCAGTATATGAAACCTTAATATTTCGTTGTTATACGAAAACATAAACGCCTGTCTTGTCCCCACTGTAAGATTAAAATCTTCTTCAGCAAGGCTGACAAAATCTCTTACAGCAGCAAACTCCGGCCTAATAGACGGGAATTTATGATAATCCTTAACAACACTGCATGGACCTGAATAACTCGTGGAATAATCACCATCGAATGGAAAACATACGTAGAGATTCAAAGAATGTTTATTGTAATTTACATACGGTAATTTACTTCTGTCTATCGTATATTTAATATTTATCGATTTTTCTTTTTTTGGCAATATAATTTCAAATGATTTTATAAAAGAGTCTTCGTCAAACATCACTTTAACCGATTCTTCAAAGATTTTTTGAGATTTCATCATCACTCCGGTTTTTCTTAATTTTTCTGTCGTTGTTACGTCTGGAGTAAAGGACTTTTCTAGATAACCAAGATTTTTTCCGAGATATTTTCCCTGTTGCTTATCAAATAATGAAAAAGTACCATCTGAAAATACAGTAACAATATAATAATCATTTTCAATGATATTTGTGGTTGAGAGATTCTCTTTATAACTCACTTTCCTCAAGATTTCGAATCTATTTAATCCTTTGTTTAAAGGAACAAAACACTCATATCCCTTTTTTATCGGATTCCATGCATCGGTAGCATCAAGGGTAAATGGTGTAGAAATATATTCCTCATCACCATCCGACAGTATAAAACTTATGTTTGGATCCCAATTATCGGTTCCAAACCTAATTTTAGCTGTTCTATCACTTAGTAAATTTAGAACCAGAATTTCATCTGTTGTCATTTCTATAACGTCTGTAAATTTCTCTTTCAACAGTTTAGTTAATTCGTAATGAGCATCCTTTGCGAAGTTAACAACCGTATCGTTGAAAATCATTGTTTCATCAAAAGTGTAATTACCCGGCCAACCTGCTCCGCAGGAAGCCGTGTGTTCTCCATAAAGCAAAAGATTATTTATGATATCATCAAGTTTATTGTTAACTGACATACCGAAATTTTCGAAGTAAAGTGATGAAAATTCTTGGGTCCATCTTGCAAGCGAAGCTGAATATGGACTCCCTGTTTTGACAATTTCCCACCAACCTGACCAGTCTCCAGAATAAACGGGTAAAGAATCTGCGTAGTGTGCATCCATGTATTCCATAAATTCAGTGGGAGTGGATATTTTTATATCAATATCTTGCAGCTTCATATCTTTGACCATTTCAAGATATGCAATCATTCCCGGCTCATATCCACCATTATCTGACGCTACCATTATTCCAACTGCATCATATGGATAACCGGACTTCTCTAGCTCTTCTAAATATGAAAGTAAAAAGAAAATGTTTTTAAAAAGTACTCCTTCCATGTAACTATTCTTCGTAACCCAGGTTAATACCTTTTCACCACCCGGTCCTTCCCAGAAAAAAATATTGGCAGGGTAAGGGAGGTCCAAAACCCTGCCATATTTATCATTGATCCCACTCACAAAATAAGATATTCCATTTCTTGCAAGGATATCCGGTAAATCTGCACAAAAACCAGGAACATCGTTCATCATACAGGTTTCTATACTAAATCCATGTTTATCAGCAAATTCTAAGGAATCTTTCACTGCATTCTCTAAAATAAAGCAGTTACTAAATCCTGAATGCATTGATCCATATGCAGCACAAAATTCAAGTCTTCCCTCTTTTGCAAGTTCGATAAATTTTCTTAGTTTTGCCTTGTCTTTGTTAACTGACAGCCATTGTTCAAACTGCCAGAAGGTTTCAACGGTAAATTTAAAATCAGGAAAGCTTTCCATAATCGATAAGAGATCATTGTAAACTTCAACATATTTGTCAGCAACTTCCTGTTGTGTTGCTGTAAATCCTATATCCTGATGGCTAAAAGGAATTACAAAAACCTTTTCGATAATACAAAAACCTGATACAATAAGTGAAAGCCATAGTGCAACAAATAAAATTTTCATAATATCACCTCATATTACTTTATACCTGCTCTCATGCTGAATCCTCTCATTACTTTGTTTTGAGCAACAAAATACATAATTATTAATGGAAGAGCAGACAATGTTGAAGCTGCCATCAAAAGGTTCCAATTTGTATGGTATTGCTGCTGAAAACTTCTTAAACCTATAGCTAAAGTCCATTTTGCTGGATCATGTAGATAAATCAAAGGACCAAAGAAGTCATTCCAGGTGAATACAATTGTAAATAGCGCCACGGTAAAAAGGGCTGGTTTAGACATAGGTAAAACAATCTTTAAAAAGATCTTAAATTCAGAAGCGCCATCAATTCGTGCACATTCAAGCAATTCATCAGGTATGGAGACAAAGAATTGACGTAGCAGGAAAATATTAAATGCTCCTCCACCCAGTAAAGCTGGCGCTATAAGCGGTAAATACGTATTAACCCAGCCTAACTTTGAAAAAACAATATAAACAGGTATTATAAGTACCTGACCTGGAATAAACATGGTAGCTATTGTAATGTAGAAAAGAATATCTCTACCTTTCCATTTTAATTTTGAGAAACTGTATGCCACAAGGGAAGCGGTGAAAATATTTCCTAAAATATTTACAGCAGTTAAAAATACTGTGTTACCAAGATATCTAAAAAAAGGAAATGCTCTAACCGCCTCAATGTAGTTTCTCCATTGTGGTGGTTTTGGAAACCATTGCATTGGTATCGTCATAATTTGACTGTCAGGTTTTAAAGAAGTAGTTATCATCCAGAATAAAGGTATAAGATAAGCTATACCAAAAAAACCAAGTACACCATATATTGTAGTTTTCCTGATCATTTTCATTTTGTTGTAGCTTCTATTAGTTTTCATTTTATACACCTCAACTAATAATTCATCCAGCGTTTGCTAACTCTAAATAACAAAAGAGTCATAGGTACTAAAATTAGAAACATAACCCATGCCATTGCAGATGCATAACCCATTTTTACGTCCTTGAAAGCAAGAAGGTAAATTTTGAGGTTAACGAAAGTTGTTGATTCAAGAGGCCCCCCACCTGTCATAATATAAGCTTCTGTAAATACCTGAGACGCTGCAATTAGACCAGTAACTACATTGAAAAAAATCACTGGTGAAAGTAACGGCACAGTAATTTTCCAGAACTTTTGTAATCTTGAGGCACCATCAAGATCAGCAGCTTCATACAAATATTCCGGAATGTCCTGCAATCCTGCAAGAAAAATTACAATAATTCCACCTATTCCCCACAAGCTCATAAGTATAAGAGATGGTTTGGACCAGACGGGTGAATTTAACCACAAAGGTCCATCAATACCAAATAAACCTAAAAATTGATTTATCAGCCCCGATCTTGGATTAAACATCATCATCCATAAAAACATCACCGGTACAGCAGGTAGAACAACCGGAAGAAAGTAAATTGTTCTAAATATTCTCATACCTCTCATAGCCCTGCTAAGCAAGACAGCAAAAATCAAACCTATAAAGACTTTTAAAAATACAGATCCGAACATATAATAAAACGTGTTACCCAGAGCTTTCCAAAAACCCGGGTCAAGGGTGAAAAGAATCCTATAGTTGATTAATCCAATCCATCTGGGTGGGTTAATCATGTCATATGACGTGAAACTCAAGTAAAAAGTGGCAATAATGGGACCGAGAATAAACAACGGCAAACCAATAAGCCACGGAGCAGCAAATAAGTAACCAACAAGATTTTTTCTTCTGAAGTAATTGAGTTTCTTCTTTCGCATTAACATCTCTCCATTAAATATCATTATGAAATAAAGGGCAGGTCATTTAACCTGCCCTTAACAGGAGGGCTGCATTAATGAGTTAAACGATATTTTTGAATCTCCATATCAATCATTTTTTGAGCATGATTCAATGCATCTTCTGGTGTCTTGTTACCATATTGCGCTTCTTCTACAGCAACTTGAAGGTGTTCATACCATAATGGAGCTTCAAGAACAAAGGGTCTGAATTTGGTGTACTCAAGAGCCTGAATTTGTAGCTTCCATGTAGGATCTTCCATCAATTCATTATTGTATGCAGCTTCTCTATTACCAATCAAAGAAGATAAGTTTTCTGCCAATTTAAGCTGAACTTCTTCACTTATCAAATACATTACGAATTCCATCACTTCGGCTTTATTGTTTGTTCTTGAAGAAACTTCCAAAGAAAAACCGTTAGACCATGTGGCTTTTTCTTCAGGGTAAGGAATGTGGGTTATACCATAATCAAGATCTGGATTGTATTGTTTAAGATTGGCAATAAAATTACCAACCTGAATTACCATGCCAAGCTTTCCGGCAATGAAACCGTCAGCAGCTCCCCAACCATAACTTGAACCAAAAGCCTGCAGCTCTTCATTACCAAGTTTTTCAACCATGGCAACCCATTCTGTAAGATCCTCAATTATGCCTGGACTGTTAACCTTTATGTTGCCTTCATCATCTATAAAACTGTGTCCTTTACCCCACACATACATCCAGAAATAAGACTGTCCATAAATGGGATTG
>JASMTM010000200.1:0-2764 GCA_041694295.1 Petrotogales bacterium | reverse complement strand
CGGATCGAGATAGGAAACAGCCTCTCCGGCAGGAATCCTGTTTTTAATTTCGATAGTTTTATTTCTAGCTCTTGCACCCAGCACACTGATGACTTGATTGACCGTTTCGGATAAATCAACTTTTTGAGGCTTATTGTTGATAATGCCTCTCTGCGATCTGCTCCAGTCAAGCAGGTTTAACAGCATGTTATAAGTATTCTGCCCGCTCGAACGGAGATTTCTGATAATATCCTTACGCTCCTCTTCATCAAAAGCATCATAGTCTTCCTCTAATTCCTGCAATAAGGCGATTAGCGTTCCTATAGGTCCTTTCAAATCATGAGAAATAATGGAAAAAAACTTATCCTTTGTTTTGTTCAACTCCTCAAGCTGCTTATTTTTTTGTCGTATTTGTTCGTTATTTGCCTCCAGCTTGGCATACATGCCGGCTAACCGGGTGCGGCCGCGATAAACAACTATAAGAAAAACGAAAACACCAACAACAACCAGCAAAACAAGCATGAGTGCTATACGCTGGTAAAAAATCTTGTTTTGATTCGCCGTATCCCGCTTTTTCAGAAGCTCGTTTTCTCTGACCTGCGCCTCCATCTTTTCTTCTGCTTCCAGTTCAGCCAAACGTTCACTTAGTCTGTCATCAAAAAGCCTTTCATTAATAGCGAAAACACTGTCTTTGTGCCTCATGCTGCTCAGATAATCACCTCTGATTGAATCCAATTCTGCTAAGGCGCTATAACCATTCAGCCTGAATTGCCTTATACGGTATTTTGTAGCTAAGCTTGTTCCTAACTCCAAAAACTCTGCTGCTTTCTCAATTTGGCCCAATTCAGTATAGATCATCCCAAGGTTAATCGTAACTGCTGCATACGCCCGGGGCATGTTTTTAATGTTAGAATTATTAAATGCTCTGAGATAGTATTCGCGAGCCTTAGAAAAATCATTCTTCGAATAATAAATGTTACCAATATTAATATAACTAATCGCCAACCCTTCCTTAAGCCCCTGACTCTGTTTTATTTTCACAGATTCAATATAATAATACAATGCCGAATCAAGGTTTCCATTTGTTTCATAGGCTCTTCCTATATTATTATAAATGACATGTTTCAGATGCTTTTCGTCATTCAAATTCTCAGTAAGCTCTAAAGCTATTCTGTTGTTCTGAATTGCCCTCATAGGCAATCCCATATTCAAGGAAGTGATCGCCATTCTAATGTAACCGACCGCTGAATCTCTTCGCTCAGTAGTATACTTAAGGGATTCTTCAACATGATCAATCGCTTCGGAAAAGCGACCAATCGTACCATAATACATCGCCAGGTTGCCATTACTTCTGAATAGCAGTCCGGAATCATTAGTTTTTTTAGCATAATCTAACACCTTTTTTGAAAGCAATTCTGCAGTATCCGGTAAGCCCGCCTTATACAAAATCTCAGCATAATTGCTAAGCTCAGTGTATTTCTCGCGCTTTGAAAAATTCTTTAAAGGATCATTAATGAGCTTGTTTGCAAGGGAAGCATAGTGTTTAGCCGAATCGTACCTGGAAATGTTCAGAAAAAAACGAGCTTTACGAGAAAGAGCGTTTACTATTAAAGAATCGTGATCCAACAACTTTGCATAGCGATAAGCTGAATCGAAATATACCAAGGCTATTTTTTGATCATTGCGGGTATTTGAACTCGCAAAATTCAAAATCATATCCACTTTCTCTTTTACAGGATTATTCGAATTGATAAAACTGTCGATAGAGTCAGGAAGCTGCATCTGACCGTAAAGATCGCAATTCGTTAAAATCAGAGTTGATAAAGCTAGAAAAATAGTTTTTATTTTATTCATTGATTCAAATATATCTGTAGCCTAATCAGTGTTATAAAAGCCACGTGCAATTTAAGGAATTATTGAATGATTCACAAATTAATTTATCAAATGTATTGCTTTTCCGAAGAACAGATTACACACATTAATCAATTGGCTTTATTTACCAACAAATAGTACAATGAATGACAATGCCTTACATTGATTTTAACCGGGCTTGTGAAATATTTAACATGCTAATAGTTGCTCAGGATACTTAAACTCTTAAATTTGCGCTAACTAAAAAATAATATTTAATTAACTAAATTTAAAAACAGTTATCAATGGAAAAGAAAAATGTAATTATCATTGGTGCTGCCGGAAGGGATTTCCACAACTTCAACACATATTATCGTGGAAATGAGGCGTACAATGTAGTAGCTTTTACTGCAGCGCAAATCCCTGATATTGATGGCAGAAAGTATCCTGCAGAATTAGCAGGAGACCTCTATCCTGAAGGTATTCCTATTTATGCTCAGGAAGAACTGCCTCGACTCATTAAAGACCTGAAAGTTGACGACTGCGTATTTTCATACAGCGATGTTCCTTATCAGCACTTAATGAACGTCAGTGCGATAGTGAATGCTGCCGGAGCAAACTTCATCCTGCTCGGTTCTAAAGACACAATGATTAAAAGCACCAAGCCTGTAATTTCAGTCGGTGCCGTTCGTACTGGTTGCGGTAAAAGCCAGACTTCACGTAAAGTGATTGAGCACCTGATGAAAAAAGGTCTCAAGGTAGTTGCCGTTCGTCACCCAATGCCTTATGGTGACCTGGCTGCACAAAAAGTACAGCGTTTCGCTGAAATCGATGACCTGAAGAAACACAAGTGTACCATCGAAGAGATGGAAGAGTACGAACCACACGTTGTGCGTGGGAATGTCATTTATGCGGGGGTGGACTATGAAGCTAT
>JASMTM010000199.1:0-3539 GCA_041694295.1 Petrotogales bacterium | reverse complement strand
TGATTAAGGTTAACCAGTGGGGAGATGATTTTAAGGCTAAATCATTTCAAAAAGCGCTTACTGGTGGCAATAATTTTGCTGTTATGCAATACTAGAACAACTAATAAGGCCTATCACATAATGATAGGCCTTTCTTTTCTTTCATTTTTACTTCAGCTATTATATATAACTATTAGTTTCAAATTTATGTTTAGACTAAGTCAAATATTCATTTTCATTTCATTAGCACTAATATTGAACGCGCAAAATGAAAGCTATATCAAACAGATGAATGGTTTTTATTCGGAAGTAAATATTATACAGATTGGTGACAATAATGTGCTAACAGGGATAAGTGAATTAAACGTCATTGTTGAAGATGCTATCGGAGATATACATAATGCGGCATTTCAATATTCACAGACAGGTGGCTTTAATCAATTGAATGTGGAACAAACTGAATCTACTTTTACTAACTTAATCTTTCTGCATCAGGTAGCATCAAAAAACAATTACGGCAACTTCAGCCAACATCAGGGCAGTCATATTATACGACTGCAAGAGTTTTCTTATAACGGTTCAAATGAATCCTATGTTTCTCAGCTTAATGGATCGGGTTTTATTAATCTGGAAAGAGAAGCATTTTTAAACAATACGATTCCATCATCCGCCAACACACAAATGAATAATTATTCCGGGTATGATGGAATACACCAGGAAGGTCATCTAAACGTAATAGCTGGTGCCAGTGAAATAAACATCCCATTTATTGGACCACAACCTGTTTTTAGGATGGACCTGCCGGCAAAACAAATCGCGCAAAGTGGTAGTAACTGGATGGAGGTTTGGCAGACCGGAAACTTTAACCGGGTGGGTTTGTATCAGGAAGCCTTCACTGACAATACTGCTCTAATTAAACAGGAGAATGGCTATAACCTTACTGTCGCTATACAAAAAAACACAGGCGGAGCAAATTACCTGGAGGTTGAACAATCGGGGGGCATGACGGCACGTATACATCAAATATCTGGTAAAGGTTTGAACCGGGCCGTAATCAAGCAGTATTAAAAGGAATTCCTATCACTCTTCCCAATTAAAGGAAACACAAGATATGTTATGTAGGCATTTTCTTAAATGTCCTATGTGAAATGGCATTCTGCACCTGCTCTGCCGTGTTGTTTTTAACATCAAGAAGAAATGAGAATTAAAAAAATAAAAATAGCGGCTATTATTGATTTCCTGATATTTCGGATGGGTTTGAGTGATGTGATTAGCCGCCTGCAGAGTGTTGAATACCTGGGAACATGTAATCGTCAATGCTTAGCTGAGTTTGTAGGTATGCATCAACCCAACTTATTCTTTATCAGTAGCCTTCATGGACTTTCAACCGACATTGACCTGGGTAAACGGTTGAGAGAAATGAATCCAAATATAAAACTGGCTGTTTTTCTTGGGAGTTATACCGATGAGGATCTGAGGCAGTATTTAATAGCAGGTTTTAACGGCCTGATGTTAAGAAACATTGAATCTGCCGAACTGGAGTATGCCATAAGGGTCATGCAGGAAGGCGAAACCTACATCTCACAGGATATTGCATCACAGGTATTTGATATGCATACTGAAACATCAAAGCAATCAATATGCAAACTAAATAATTGTCATTTAAGCAAGCGGGAAATGCAAGTAATGTATCTGGTATTCAAAGAATTCACGAACCATGAAATCGCCCTGAAACTAAATATCAGTATACGTACGGTGGAGTCACACAGAAACAATGTCATTGCTAAAACAGGGGCACGAAACAGCGTTGGGATCGCCAAATTTATTCTTCAGAATCAGTTAGTCGGACACTTGCAATTGCATATGGAAGGTTTTTTGGATTCATAAAGCACGCAAATCTTATTATATCAAGCCATTAGCTCTTCTCCCTCAATATCTGGCAGGTAAAAATAGCAGTGTATAAGTATTTATACCTAGTAAAATTATTATCCAAAAAACAGGTAAGTTTAGCGGTTTACTTCAGGATATTTTCTCTATATCTTTATACTTCCTTATAGCAAAAGGTGCGGGATAAATGAAGGTTTAAATACTTAACCGTAGCATCTATAAAAGGGTAACTTATTTCCCTTAAAATTCAATGCTCAACCGTTGAAGTTCAGCAATAATACCGGAATTATTTCGGTCAGGTAAAAGAACAAAAACCATATATTATGGAAAGCAATTTTATCAAAACAGCAAGTTTAATTGAATTCCCCATCTTCCAGTTAGGTTTTTCTGATTTGCTAAAACGTGTCTCATCAGTTAGTAACCTGGGAAATTTTGACAAATCAACGATTCTTGAACAGATTCATAAGCACTCCCCAGATATTCTGTTTATTAATTTGAAAGAAGACTGTGAAACCATGGAGTTGATTAAAAAACTCAGGGGGGAACGATTAAAAACAAAGTTGGCTGTTTTCCTTAATTCTCTGGAGAAGAGCAGTTTCAAAACATACATGGATTTGGGAGTACAGGGATTGCTCATGAAGAGTATCGACCGCATGGAGCTCCAGTATGCCCTGCAGGTTATTTGCAGAGGAGGGCTGTTTGTATCGCAGGAAATTTCCTCGGAGGTATTTAATTCGCTGGTCTGCAAACAGCCTGATGGTATTAATGAGCGTGTGAAGAAATATCACCTGACACCAAGAGAGATTGAAATTCTGCTGATGGTGTTCCAGGAGTACTCCAATCATGAAATTGCTCTTCGTCTGAAGATCAGTCCGCGCACTGTTGAGGCACACCGCAATAATATCCTGAATAAGACCAGGGTAAAAAACAGCATCGGGCTGGCCAAGTTTGTAATAGAGCACAAGCTAAACAGGCAAACTGTTAATGTATAGCTTTAAAAGCAATCGAAAAGCGAATAAGGTGGTTATCATGAATTCAATGAAATAGTAACTCTTTGATCCGCTATTGGTAAGCCAGGGATAAACTTTAACCACTGGAAAAAAGTCGCAAAAGCACTTTGACGGTATTGCAGCCATAGTTATCTGAAAGTCGTCCGTTGTGAGAATAAATTAGAGTGATGCCGTAGACTAAATACAAATCAAGAAATAACCTTCTTCCATACGATAATATCTAAAACAGCAACCATCATTCCATACTCCAGCAAGACACAAACCATGCGGGGTTCGCCACGATCTTTTAACAATAGCCGCTTATCAATTAGGCAATATTAAGATTTGTTATATCTTAGCATCCAAGAAGATAATTAATCAATTACATCCAACATGAAGAAGATTTTATATGCAGGCATTGTGCTCCTGCTCTCACTAAACACTGTTTTAACATTCGGACAGCGCAGCGACGAGGTATATCGTCAATATCCCTATTGGGTAGAGATGATGCAGGATCCGGAAGCCAACTTTTTTGAAACACAAAAGGCTTTTGAACTATACTGGGAAAACCGCGAAATCACCAAAGGATCAGGCTGGAAGCCTTTCAAGCGCTGGGAGCATTACTGGTCGCAACGTATTGATGAGGAAGGAAACCTGCCCGCTCCTAATAAAAACTGGAATGCC
>JASMTM010000198.1:0-3357 GCA_041694295.1 Petrotogales bacterium | reverse complement strand
AATATTGGAGAAATTCTTCATGTTCAAGGCATTTCGAGTATTGTTAATGACCTACTTGAAGAAAAAAGGAATCTTTATGACACAAAATTTACTAAAAACAACAATGAGTACTTTTTTACTATTGTTGTTGAGCCCCCCTATTTGATTATTCATAATAAAACAACAGAAATGGTGTTGAAACAAGCTAAAATGGACTTCGTGGATCTGATGGTACATGAATTTTCAACACCTTTGACAGTTCTCGAAGGTCACCTTGCATTGCTGCAAAAAAATATTACCGAAACTTCTCCTGAGGTATCCAATTCGATAAATAAATTGAAGAAATCTGTTAAACGACTTTCAAGATTGATTGAGCAATTGAGTGTAATTTCTAGTATGGAATTAAAAGATTACAGGGTAAAGAAGGAACCTGTTCACGTGTATTCTTTAATGTTAGAAATTATAGAAGCCTTTAGAAGCAAAATTGAATCAAAGTCGCTAAGTATAGAAAATAGTATTCCTGAAAGTTTGTACCTGGAAACAGATCCGGTGCTTTTATATAGATGTTTAGAAAATGTATTTTCTAATGCTGTGAAATATTCGTATGAAAACGGAAGTGTATTTATTTATTCTAAGGACGATATCGGAAAAACAACTATAGCTGTTCAGGATGAAGGTATAGGAATCAATCGAAATGAAATTAATCGGATTTTTGAAAGATTTTTTAGAGGCTCGGATGCTTTAAAAAACGGAAGTACTGGGCTTGGACTTGGGTTGTCTCTGGTTAAACATTCACTGAAACTTCTAGATGGTTCAATAGAAATTAAATCTAAACATAGACTTGGAACAGTTGTAAATATTACTATACCTCATTAATACTTCACTTTATTAATATAGACTGTAGTATGAAAATATATAATTGGATAGCTTTATAAATCTCAGAAAACTAGGAGGATTTTCTATGGATCCTTTTGTATTGACTATAATAATAATTTTTGCTACTGGAATAACAATTAGTGTTCTCAGAACAACGGTTAAAGACCCCTGTTTAAAAGATTTTCGTAAAGATAGTTCCATAATCCTTACCAAAAATGAGAAGCCTGTATTCGGGAAACTTGAATTGAAGAGTTCGGGTTTGATACTTCATTATCATGAACCATATCAGAGTGCGGATCATTATGAATCTTCCTTTATCATTTACAAAAGCGAATTTGCAGCAATAAAAAATGTCATAAGGATTGTTAATGATCTTGACGAAACTGAAAGTAGACGAAGAAACATACGCAGTTTGTTAATCAAAAAAAGCTTTTTCTCAAGTATAAGAAGATTCCTAAGAAATGTTTTTGCTTTGTTGAGAGATTCTATAGTTGATACATTTAGATTGTTTGTTGGAAGGACTTCTCCCAAAAGCTCTGTATTATCAAGTGGTGGAACATACATTAACAAAGTTGGTGAAAGCTTTGTTGATTATGTAGGTAACGCTTATGATCCCATTTTAGAAAAGCTTATAGGACGTAAAATCGTAGTTGAAATAAGTGAAAATGGTCAATGGAGAGAATTCACAGGCATACTGAGAAATTATAGTAAGGATTTCCTTGAAGTATTATCGATTGAAATGCCAGTTAACCTTGAACTTCCTGTAGTTAAAAGCGTTCTCGAAAAGTTCAAAATCGGTGTGAACTTCTTAGAAAATAACAGAAGCATCATTAAAAATAAAAGAAATAGCAGCTTGAAAATCGATCTTAATGGTTCTATTGAAGTTGTAGAATCTGGTAAATCATTTGAAATTAAAAACCTTTCAAGTGTTAAGACAATTTCATTGGTTATAAAAGAAGAGATGGACGTGATCTTTCCCAGGTCAGATGCAATAGTAAGACATAATATTCCGGAGGTCTCACAATAGGACCTCCGGAATTAACGGAAGCTATTCGATTATTATTTTTCTTGAATTACATGTACATCCATCTGTGGATATGGAATCGAGATTCCTAGTTCATCAAATTTGAGTTTCACAGTTTCCTGCATTTCATATAGAACATCCCAGTAATCTGATGCATTAACCCATGCTTTGACAACAAAATTAACAGAGCTATCACCAAGTTCACTAACAGCAATAACGGGAGCCGGATCCTGGTGAACTTTAGGATGATTTTTATAAATTTCTGTTAGTGTGTTCTTAGCTAGCTTAATATCATCATCATAACCGATTCCAAATGTGATATCTAGCCTTCTTTTGTCGGAACGTGAAAAATTGGTGATAGTAGAATTAGCAAGCTGACCGTTAGGAACAATGATAAGCTTATTGTCGACTGTTCTTAATTTAGTAACTACAATATGAACTTCCTCTACAGTTCCCATATTAGTTCCATCACTTATAAATTCCCCAACCTTGAATGGTTTTATTATCAGAATTAAAATGCCACCGGCAAGATTAGCCAGAGCACCTTGAAGAGCGAATCCAATTGCGATACCTATAGCCCCAATTAAAGCCACAAAAGCTGTCATTTCAATTCCTAACATCGAAAGTACTACGACAAACAACAAAACCTTTAACAAAACCCCAAGAAAGCTTGTAAGAAATTTCTTCAAAGTTTCATCAAGTTTTGATTTGTCCATAATTTTTACTATAAGTTTCTGAATTATTTTTATAACCCAAAGCCCAATAATTAGTGTGATAATTGCACCAATGAGTCTTGGACCATAGGTCATCAGCCAGTCTGTAAAACCTTCCTGTAAAGATTTCCAGTCCATTCATGACCACACCTTTCGTAAATAGTTTTGCTGTCTTTCATGAAATTTTTAAAAAAGAATTTTGGTAAATTAAAATAATTATAAATTGCAACACGGCTATATTAACACAAAAACTTTCAGTTTTTTATTATTAAATCATTTTATTTGATCGTTAAAGCAGGAAAACTTATAGCAAAGTTAATCAGTGTTTAGCAGATGCCTAATATCATTGATAATAGATGGAATTTGATCAGGTTTCGTTACAATATCAATTTCTCTTGCGTCTATTTTGTATATTCTGGAAAAATTGTATTTTTTTATCCATAATTTATACAAATTGTCAAGTTGCTGCCAGTACGAAATTGGTGTTTGAAGCTCCATCTCACGGCCACGTCGCCTTATTCTTGTAAGTATAGTGTCTACATCTGAATCAATATAAACAAGCAGATCGGGGTGTCGCAGATATTTGCACATAGACTTATACATTTCCTCATATGCATAAAATTCTCTTTTTGTCATCTTACCCGTAGCATACAGATTCTTAGAGAAAATCTCATAATCTTCGTAGATCGATCTATCAAAGACGATACTCTTATTTTCTTCTTCTGCATTTTTCAATGAAATATAACGGTGCACCAGGAAATAACT
>JASMTM010000197.1:0-11120 GCA_041694295.1 Petrotogales bacterium | reverse complement strand
CAACCTTGAAGGAGTTAATAAAGCAGTAGTCGATTTGAATGGATGTATGGCAGACATCGAAGTAGCAAAAGAAATCCTGCGGATAAGTTAAAAAAGCTATACATGACGCAGGTTATGATCTAGTAAAAATCGAAGAGGATTAAAATAATAATAGAATTTAAACGACTTTATTTGTTTGTTTATTGATCAACCACAAGAATATCAGCAGAAATAGGGACAATGTCGCACCTACCAAGAAAACAGAGCTTATTGCCCAGCTGTCTGCTATTAAACCGAAAAAAATGGGAGACATAAACTGTCCAAAGAAACCCATAGTTCCAAGAATTGAGGAAAAACGTGCTCTATATTCTGGCTGAACTTTCTTATCCAGCCACAACATAACGGTCGGTATCATTGTTCCATTTCCGATACCGGTTAAAAAAACTGATATTAAATAAAGCCATGGTATAGGAAATAAGAAAATTGTCAGATAACCGAAACTCCAGGAGATCAAAGATAGATAAGCTATTTTCTTATAATCAAAATAAAATCTTATTCTGGAGTATAATGCAGCAAATATTCCTCCTGAAAACCCCTGGGTAGCCAGAAAAAAACTGATGACGAAAGGAGCATGAATTCCAAAATTGGCAAGTTTTTGAGGTAGAAAAACAACTATGCCATAAAGAAAAATGTTGTTTACAAACATCAATAAATATATATAGAAGATCTCAAGATTTATCATCTTTATTAATACGCTGAGCTTTGTTTTTGTTTGATTTGGTTCATATTGATTATTTTTCTTGGGAAGCAAAAAGAAAGACAAAATACTTATGACAATCCCTACGTAATATACCGAAAACGTATAGTGCCAGGAGAATGTTCCTAACAGGCCACCTATAAGAGGCCAAATTATTGCTGATAAACTGTTAGCACTACCTCTATAACCCATCACTCTGTCTTTCTCACTATTATTGAAATTTTCAAGAATTATTACCGTAATTGATGTAAAAACAAAAGCTATCGCTATCCCCATTAAAATTCTAGATATGATAAGAGAAATAAAACTGTCTAAGAATACCCCGCTACCTCCTGTTAATCCATAGAATAGCAGTCCAAAAGAAAAAGGATATTTAGTTCCAATTTTATCAATAACACTTCCTGCAAGAGGGCTAAAAATAGCTATAAATAAACCGTGGGTGGTGATAACAAGTCCTGCTTGAAATGAAGACAGATTCAAACTTGCTTTTATTGTCTCAACAATAGGACCGATTACTGCTCCAGCCATAACAGTTAAGGTCGAAGCGATTAACGTTATAATTATTAGACCTTTTTTCCCACCAGGCAATTTAATCATCCTTTGATAAAGTATAAATTATTCTTTCCATAATCAATTATAAAACGAGTAATTTTTTATCGCCTGGAAAAGAATTTCATTTTCTATATATAATGAATTAAGAACTTGTTGTTTTATAAACAACTATGTAGTACTTTCTTAATCATTGCCTGTTAACATGACCCTGGAGGTGCCTAATTTATGAGTGGAATAGTTTTTTATGAAGCCAATAGCAAAAAAATTGTAAAAGACGCTTTAAAAATACTCAAGCACAGAGGCCGGGGAAGCAAAAAACTAATAGAAAAGGGAAAGTACACACTGGGAATAACAGCCAACACCGGTAAAAAATCTATAAATGTTGCTAATGGTGAAAATAACGAAACAAGCCTTTTAATAGATGGATGGTTTTACGATGATCAAAAACTTGATGAACTAACAGAACGATTTAAAAACAAAGATTATGATTTCCTTAAAGAGATTGATGGCATATTCAGTCTAATTATAAGCGGAAAAAATAATTATCTTATTGCCAGAGATCCCTTTGGAACCAAACCACTTTACTATGGGGAAATCGATAATAAACTGATTTTCGCATCGGAGATGAAGGCAGTTGTGCCTTTTACCGATACAGTTTCAGAATTTCCTCCAGGACATTACTATACACCAGATGGAGGTTTTCAGAGATACTTCAGTATTGAAACATTAAGTAAAAGAGTAAACAAAATAACTAACACCGAAAAAGCATCTGAAATAGTGAAAGAAGCTATAAACAATGCAGTAAAGAAGCGACTGGATCACTTTAGAAAAAAACCTGTTATTTTCCTCAGTGGGGGGCTGGATAGCAGTTGTGTAGCAGTTGCAGTAGCTAAACAAGTAAAAAACGTTAAATCTTTTGCAGTTGGAAATAAAAGCAGTGAAGATTTAAAGTATGCCCGAAAAGTAGCAAAAAAGCTGGGTTTGAACCATCACGAATACAAATATGATAGAGAAGAAATGTTAAAAATACTGCCTGATGTGATATATTATCTTGAGTCATTCGACGAATCCCTTGTAAGAAGTGCTATACCAAATTTTTTAGTTGCAAAGCTTGCAAAAAATAATAATGGAAAGATTGTGTTTATGGGCGAAGGATCAGACGAGTTATTCGGAGGTTATCATTACCTTAAGAACCTTTCACTTCCCGAAATGGAGAAAGAAATGATTGATTTGGCAAATTCAGGACACCACATGGGATTTCAGAGAGATGACAGAATGAATAATGCTAACGGACTTGAATATGATGTTCCATTTATGGACAAACACGTTGTAGAATCAGCTCTCTCAATACCCGCTGATTGGAAAATTTTTGGTAGAGAAGAGAAAATAGAAAAATGGATCCTAAGAAAAGCATATGAAGATGAACCTCCAAAAGAGGTTGTATGGAGAAAAAAGGATCAATTCAGCAAAGGGGCTGGTTCTAGCGAGAATATTGAAAGTTATGCCAGCGAAATTATTACCGATAGAGAATTTAAAAATGAAAGACACATTTCAGATAAAGTCACACTTAGATCAAAAGAAGAGTTACTCTATTATAGAATATTCAAAAAATTCTTTCCTTATAAAAGAAACGCAGAATTAGTTGGGCGCTGGGAACCTTTAATGCTAAACGCTTGAAAATAAATCTAAATTATTTTACAGATTCATCAGGCTTTGTACTTTCCAGAAGCCTGATTTTTTTTCTGGCGCTTTTTATTCCGAGTTTTTTCAATATGAATTTTCCAAGTGCATATTCAAAAGGGAACCAAGTAACATGCCCCATTGGGACAATATATCTTTTTGGTTTACCAAGGGCGCTCCATAACTGTTTTCTTGTTTCAGGTGGTAGCGCTTTGTCAAAAAGTCCCTCTATCATGGTTGTTTTTCTCGTATCATTAAATTTTGCATAAGCAAGGGGATCTACCTTTAACAATGGATGTATGTCTGAATTCAACATTTCATTTACATCTTTAAAGCGAGACAACTTGTATGTATCTTCTAAAAAAACCCTTTTAAGGCGCTCTTTGTCATTGAGAAATTTTGAACTTCCTCCCCCCTTTGAAAAACCACGTCTGGTGTATTTCAAAACTGGAGATTCCCACATGATTTTGGCCATATTTCCTCCTACGGTGAGAAGTATGGAATTATTTATTCGATGCTCAAGAGCATTCACGATTATTGAGACCATACCACCAAGGCAATAGCCAAAAAGGCAATTGTTATTGAGCCATAGCCCTTCACGTTCCAGTAAATCAATGGTTGTTCTTGTGTCAACAACAGCTTGTTCCCAAAATTGTGTTAACCTTTCTAAATCAGGGCTAAAAAAATCCTTCCCGCTTGTTGAATGATGTGCTGTTCTTGTATAATTCCCTGGTAGAATCATTATTGATGCCTGCAACCCCGCGCTGGCTAAATGGCTTCCCATCCAGAAAAGGAAAGGAATATTAACCGTGCCAAGTCCATGAAGAATGATGATAGAACCAACAGTTTCCTCTCTTGGTGAAAAATTATAGACCTCCACAGTTTCAGTGCCTTTTGCTGCACTTTTATATAGTGACCTGTATTTTATGTGTGAACACCTATAATGCTTTCCTTTGAAAATATAACCGCTGGAAAAATCAAACACTTTCTTCTCGTAGTCAAAGTGAGGTTTCATAAATACCACTCCAGTTATTTCAGATGTTTTCTCAAAAAACTTACGGTTTGCTCGACTACTTTAATTGTCTGAGCGTTTTTTAGAATAAACTCAAATCCATGATCTGCGCCATGAATCAATCTTAATGTTGATGGAACATTGCAGCGTCTAAGTTCCTCATACATCTTTATCGACGATTCGGCAGGTACTACATTGTCATCTGTACCATGAACCAGCATAACGGGTAACATTCTCGCAGTAACCCAGTTAATTGGTGAATATTTCTTATACGCTTCTTTCTGTTTTTTCGGGAGCCCCTTTAACGTGGTAGTAATAGCAAATCTGGCAAACAATGAGTCAGAACCATTGTTCCATATATCCATTAAATCACATGGGGCATACCACGAAATTACACATTTAATGCCCTGAACTGCTGAAAGATTTTTACTATAAGTGTTCTGAGCGGAAAACAACAGACTTAGTTGACCGCCAGCAGAAAGTCCCATTAAAGCAATGTTATTAATATCGATTTTGAGTTTAAGAGCATTTTTTCTAATGTATTCCAGCGCATCACAGTAATCTTTTAAAATATCATCCATTGTTGACGAATAACCCAGATTATAATCTATACTTATAACCACAAACCCTTTTGAAGCAAGGTATCGTAACCATGAAACATTGTTTGGTTGTCTTTTGTAACCACTTATCCAACCTCCACCATGTGTAAATAAGACCGCTGGATAAACCCTCTTTTCAGTTTTTACTGGATAATATATATCAAGGCTCAAAAATTTGTTATTTTCTTTTTTGTATGTATAGCTATGGGGACCGCTGTAATCATCATCATTGACCTCAAGTGGAATCTTGCCCAGTAAGCTCTTGTAAATAGTTTTTGCATTCAATAAAATCGCTATCGTCAATACAGCAGCAAGATTCCAGAAAAATGCGAGGATAACCAGAATTACAAGAAGCAATAACTTTAGAATTCTCTTGAATTTTGCTAATGATTTGTTCATAATTATTCTCTCCAAATAAACTTATACACTATTAATTATACCTACTATTTTTATTGTTGTTTAAAAAGTATTCTTTTTGGCCGACTAACTAAATATTATGAATTCATTTTCCTGTTAATTCATAATAAACAGATTCAGTTTGCTCGGAGATATTTTTCCAGGTGAAGTTTTCCTTTATAGATTCATAAGCTTTCTCAGTAAGGCGTTTTGATAGACCGGGGTTATTTAGAATGACAGATAATTTTTCTGTTAAATCTTTTTCATTACCTGGTTCAAAAAGCAGACCAGTTTCATTGTGTTTTACAACTGAAGGTATTCCTCCAATATTAGAAGCGACTACCGCTGTCTTTGAAGCCATTGCTTCCAGAATCACAAGACCTAGAGCTTCCTTCCATACTGATGGAACACATAGAACATCGCTATAAATGAAGAAATCTATAATTTCGTCATCAAGATGAGGAAGAATTAAAACGTTTTCGTGTTCTTTACTCAACTCAAACAACACATCTTTGTAATCTCCAGATCCTGTAATGACAAATGTTGTGTTAGGAAAATGGCTGGAAATATTGATCATATGTTGTATGCCTTTTTCCTTTATTAAACGACCAACATATAAAACTACTTTATCTTTTAGTTTGTATTTTTCTCTCCATCTACTTTTTGATACACCGGCTTTTTCAAATTTTTTAACATATACTCCACCAGTTATTGTTTTGGTTTTATTGTTTAAATCTGGAAAAAGTTTTTCCACCTTGTTTTTTACATAATCACTAACAGCGATTACTTTACTTATGTACCCCGTCGTTTCTTTAAGCAGGTTATAAATTCTTTTATCGTTCTCAATTACATAAAGCCCTGTTCCATGACCAGTAACAACAACTGGCACATTTTCCGACATTTTTCTTAACGCAGGTAAACAAAGCCAAAGACCAAAATGCTGAACATGTATGATATCGGGCGAAAATTCTTTCAATACCTTCTTTAATACATTATCATACAATGAAATAATATCTATTAGTTCGCTCGTGCTGTAATCTAGTATGCTTTTTGATTTGATGATTGGATGAGATGTAAACACCGGTACTGGATCAACTGCTATATTTTTTACGGGGAATGTCTCATTCAAAGCCCTTCCTGGATAAAGAACCAATAGATCGTGTTTTTCTATAAGATTTTCAGCAAGATTACACACATAAGTTCCACTACCAGAACCTCTTAGAGGAACTGAATGTAGAAACAAAATTCTCATCTTATCATTCTCCAAGTATATCTATGATTTTTCTCCATGTTTCAGTATTTGTTATTAGCTTTTCTATGACATTTTGAGGTGCTTCATGAATGAAAGGGATTTTTGTATTTTCCATGCTCATTTCAAATCCCTGTTTGTCATAATCTGAAAGATATTTAATTGCTAGGAGTTTATTATGTTCAAATATCCTTTCCTCAAGATCGTCTTTCATAAAAACGCCGGGATAAGGTAAAAACTCTTCAAATGCAATTTTTTGAACCTTGTATGATTCAAGATGCTGTCTATATTTTTCACGAAGGTATAAGAATCTGTAAATGTCTTCTCTTGCTTTTTTCCATACAGGTGTCTTATTTTCTGGAGGTAAGTGTTTAATGTGCAGATAGGGATCAAAATAAATTCTGTAACCAAATAATCTTGCATTGAAAAGATAGTCCATGTCCTCGCCGCGACTTACCAAAGGATCAAAACATACATTACGAATTATTTCGTCACTTAAAATCATGTTACCACCTAATGCCACCATAGACGCCTTAAACCGGGGTTTACTAGTTTTCAGTTTTTCAAACATCTCATTAAAGGTAGCATCCTTTGGCCACCACTTAAGTTCCCAGAATCTCCTATAACTTGGTCTGTATTGATTGTAATATCCAGCTTTACCATATATGATTCCGTCGTCACAAGCTTTTTCAAGTAAACCCTGTTCAGCGACATCGAAATATGAATCACTTTCTACGAGTTCATCATCATCTAGAAAAATACCCATTTTACATCCAGCATCGAGGACAGATAACAAACACAAATTTCTGATATTTGAATAACAATTCGGTTCAACCAATGAATAATAATCCAAACCGCTATTTTTCAGCTTTTCCTTGATCCTCTCAATCCATGAATATGAATAGAGCTTAATATTCATTTTATTATGATATGGTGCAAGATAATCTTCAACGTGCTTTTCAACTTTCTTACGTAACTCCTTTTTATTGGCAACAGCGATGATTTTTATTGGTATTTCACCGGTTTTTACATGTTTATATTCCAGTAGATTATCAAGCAGCCGGGAAAGTGTACCCCTGTCATTCAAATTTGTAGGATGATCAAATACGATTTCTTCACTTTCATCAATTGGTCCCCAATATGTAGGAACAACTATGCACTTTTTTATAGCAATCCCTCCTATCCTTTTACAGCGCCTGAAGTAAAACCAGTAACTAAATGTTTTTGAAGAAACGTGAAGAAAATAATAACCGGTACAGATATCATCACTCCAGCTGCCATTATTAAATGCCAGGATGACTGAAACTGAGTTTGAAATTCATATAATCCAAGGGGTAATGTTCTTGTATCATTATTTGTTAAAACAGTTGCAAAAAGAACCTCATTCCACGCCTTCATAAATGAAAGTATCGCTACTGTAACTATACCAGGTTTAGCAGTAGGAAGGATAATTCTTGTAAATGCTCTAAAATTACTACATCCATCTATCAATGCTGCCTCTCTAAGCTCGGATGGCACAGTGTCAAAGTAACCTCTCATAACCCATATGGCAAATGGCGCAACAAATGCTGTATAAGTTATTATAAGGCCTGGATAGGTACCAACTAAATTAATGCCGAATTCATTTTTTATCCAAATAAAAATCAAATAATAGGGTAACAGAAACAAAATACCAGGAAACATTTGAGTAATAAGAAATGCTGTTCCTATTGCCTTTCTACCAGGATACCTAAATTTTGAAAGAGAATATCCAGCAAATGTAGAAACAATTGTAGCGAGAATCATCGATGAAAGCGAAACTATAAGACTGTTCTTGAAATATCTTCCCAAAGGCACCGTTTTCCAAATTTCAAGATAGTTTTCAAATCTTAATCTATCTGGAAATATGCTTGGATGCATTGTATGAATATCGGTTGGATACTTCAGTGAAGAAATAACAAGCCAGTATATTGGAAATAACACGAATATTAATAAGAAAACTATCCCACATATTCTTAAAATGATGACTGTTTTTGGTTCTTTCATTATGCTTCCTCCAATTTAGAAAGCCTTAAGTAGGTCATGATAAGTATTAACATGAAAAGCATCATTACAACACTCATAGCTGCGCCCATTCCAAAGTCCCAGTTCCGGAATGATCTTATCCAGATATTTAATGAAAGGATGTTTGCAGCATCAGATGGTGATCCCCCTGTCAGGATAAAAGGTACATTGAAGTTATTGAATGACCATAAAGCTGTTAGAACTGTTAGAATTGTTATAACTGGTGAAATAGAAGGCAGTGTTATCTTCTTGAATGTCTGCCATCTGGTTGCTCCATCAACCTTTGCTGCTTCATATAACTCACCGGGAATACTCTGCAATCCCCCTAATATAGTAATAAACCAGAGAGGCCATCTTATCCAGATATTGCCAATAATTATTGTGAATAACGCCATTCGTCCGGTCAGCCAGGATATAGGTTCATCTATTATTCCGATTTGCATCAGAAGCGAGTTCACGATCCCCCAATCTCGTAAAAGCATAAATCTTATATTTGTAAGGCTAACCACTCCAGGTAAAATAAATGGTATCAGCAGCAATCCTCTTATTAAATTTCTTCCTTTGAAATCTTTATTCAGTAAAATGGCTCCAAGTATCCCCAGCAAAAAGCAACCAATAACTGAAAGAACAACAAATATCGTAGTATAACCAAGAGATGTCCAGAATACAGAACCAAGACTGCTCATTGCCCGTTCATAATTTGCAAATCCTACAAAGGGAGCCTTAGTCCAATCACTAATATAATAAACATTGAGCTTGCGAAAACTTATAATAACGCCCCATATAGTCGGTAAAAAATGAACAATAATAGATAAAAGAATTGCCGGCAATACCATTCTGTATGCAAACGATTTACTTTTACTGTTTATTGAAGCCATCTAAATTTCACCTCTAAAAAATAAAGGGGAGGAGAGTTTTATCCTCCCCAGCAATCAAGTATTACTTGTATGAATCAAGAGCATTCTGTAGTTCTTTATCATATTGTTCAAGTAAGGATCTAATTTTTGCGTCATTAAGTGTGCCATTTGCGTGGGCACTGAAAACATCAACAATTATTTCTGGTACAAATCTCTCCATAGCACCCCAGGCTGGATGAATTGGATAATGTGAACCTGCATTACCAATTTCTTTAAACGAAGTCCACATTTCAGCATAAGGTTCTTCACCAAAGAAAGGTTCTTCATAAGCTACTTTTACAGTTGGAGAAACAAACATTTTCTCAGCAATCAATGCTTGAATTTCAGGTTCTAGAAGAAATTTAATCCATTTTTTTGCTGCTTCTTTCTTGTCGGAACTTGCAGAAATCATTAAGTCACTACCACCAACAAAACCCGTTCTCAAATCTCTGTTCTTGCCAGGTTGTAGTGCTACACCAACTTTATCATTTTCAAGCCAGCTTTCTGAAATTTCTGATTCTACTTTAAGAACAAACCATGGTCCGGGGTACATGAAAGCTACATCACCATTGAAGAATGAAACGCATATTTCATCATGACCCATTTCTGCCAGTGAAGGTGACATTAGTTCATATTCACCAAGCATATCAGCCCAGAATTTCACTGATTCAAATGCTTTTTCGGAATCAAGAATAACCTCCTCTCCGTCCTCAGAAATTATATCTGTATTGTTTTGCCATAGAAAACTACCAACATAATGTCCATTGCCTCTGCCGCGAAGTCCAACTGGATATTCAATTTCGCCTTTTTCTTTTAAAACCATTGAAGCATATAATAAATCACCCCATGTTTGAGGAGGATTAGGTAGATCATATTTTTCCATAAGGTCTTTTCTATAAACAAGTGCCCTTATGTCAGCAAACCAGGGTAACGCATATACTTTGTTGTCATATCCAGTTGTTGACCATGGGCCACCGAGGAAATCATCGGATCCTCCGAAATAGGCAACATCACCTGTTAAATTCTCAAAAGCGCCTGTTGCTTGAAGAGCTCCGACCCAAGTAGTACCAACCTGAGTTACATCAGGACCTTCACCGGAAGCAACCATTGCCATTAACTTGGTCCATCCTTCATTCCAACTGGTGAATTCAACGTTAACATCGATACCCGTTTCTTCTTTAAATAATTTCACTGCCTCTTTAGCGAACTCTCTTGCACCGGAACCACTCATCATCATGAAATCTAATGAAGTGGCTGAAATGATACCGGTAACAATAACCACTAAAAACAAAATCGTTACAAACTTTTTCATACATACACCTCCCAAGAAGTTTTTGCTCTTAAGCGCTTTCTTTGATAACAAGCTGTGTAGGAACTTTGATTTTTTTGCTAGAGGGCTCTACTCCACTTATTATTTGAAAAAGCGTCTTTGCTGCAAGTTCCCCCATCATTTTCATATTTTGAGATATTGAAGTAAGTGAAGGAAACAAAAAATCAGACAGTTTTATGTTGTCATAACCGACAACCTTTACATCTCCTGGTATTTCATAACCTTTTTCTAAAAGTCTTCTAATCGCTCCAATAGCCATGAGATCAGTAAAACAGAAAAGAGCATCAAATTTCTTCCCGCTTTCAATGATTTTATCAACAGCTTTTACACCGCCATCAAAAGAATTATCAGTTTTTACTACTGATTTCTCGAGTCCATTTCTTTTTAAAGTTTCTTGGTATGCTCTTAATCGTTCAGAATAAGAAGATTTAACGCCTTTACCGGTTATATGAAATATTTTACTGCATCCTATTTTTATTAGATATTCAATTGCTGTTCTTGCTCCTTCATAGTTGTCAGAAAATACTGAGTATAGATCAGTTTCGTTTTCTACGTCCTCTCCAACAAGCACAACATCAATGTCATATTCTTTAAATGTTTTTAATAGAGATCTATCATGTGAACCTT
>JASMTM010000196.1:0-3010 GCA_041694295.1 Petrotogales bacterium | reverse complement strand
ATGCGAGTTCCATCAGACCAATAACTTAGACTAATTATATACTGATGAAAGTGGTTTTAATAACGGGTGTTTCATCCGGTTTTGGTTTTGCCATTGCTCAACGGCTTGCAAAAGGCGATTACCGGGTTTACGGGACAGTGCGTAGAGAAGTTGATTCACTACCTAATGTTAACTACCTTTACATGGATGTGGTTTCAGATGAATCCGTAAAACAGGCAATCGATGAGGTGCATCAGAAGGAAGGTCGCATTGATGTGCTGATAAATAATGCCGGTGCAGGGATTGCAGCTCCTCTTGAATTTACCAAAATTACTGATGTCCAACACCTGATGGATGTTAATTTTCTTGGGGCCGTGAGAGTTACTCAAGCGATATTGCCTATTATGCGCAAGCAGTCAGGCGGTCTAATTATATCTATCAGCTCCATAGGCGGTTTGATAGGTTTACCCTATCAGGGAATTTATTCAGCCGGCAAGTTCGCCCTCGAAGGCTTTTGCCAGGCTTTATATCACGAGGTCAAACCATTCAACATTAAAGTTACAGTAATTAACCCGGGTGACTTTGCCACGCGATTTACAGCCAACAGGCTATGTGCTGAAAAGGACGATTTCACAGCTGTTTATCCAACTTTTGGTAAAACGCTTTCCAAAATTGAACAAGATGAAAAAAACGGTTTACACCCGGATAAATTAGCCAAAAGAATAGAGAAACTTATTAATAAGAAGAACACACCTGTAAGACAAGTTATAGCCTCACCTTTGCAAAAATTTTCAGTGTTCCTGAAAAGAATACTACCTGAAAAACTGTTTTATCGGATAATTAGTAAATACTACCTTTAATATTAAGACATTACTGTATGAAAATAACAATCAAAGAGATTACAAGCAAAAACGACTTAAAAAAATTTATCAAATTCCCAAATAAACTTTATAAGAAGAATAATTTTTATGTACCGCCACTAATTTCAGCAGAGCTGGAAACCTTATCAAAAGATAAAAACCCTGCTTTTGACTTTTGTGAAGCCAAATACTGGTTGGCCTACAATGAGAGCAATACCATCGTTGGGCGAATAGCAGGAATCATAAATCATAAGTACAACAAAAAGGTTGGTAAGCAACTGGTTCGCTTTGGTTGGCTTGATTTTATAGAGGATATTGATGTTTTAAAAGCCCTGATTCAGGAAGTTGTAAAATTTGCCAACGAAAAAGGGGCCGCTGGCATTCATGGCCCTCTCGGATTTTCCGAATTTGATGCTTCAGGCATTCTTATCGAAGGTTTTGACGAAATCCCGACAGCCTACGGCAAATATAACTATCCTTATTACTCTCAGATGATTGAACAATTGGGCTTTGAGAAGGAAGTTGACTGGGTTGAATTCAAGGTAACTGTTCCTGATAAAATACCGGTAAGATACAGCCAGATAGCCAGGTCGATTGCCGATCGGTATAAATTGCAAAGCGTGAAATTAAAATCAAAAAAAGAGGTTCTAAATTATGCAGACCAAATCTTCCAACTTCTAAATAAGGAATACGAAAGCATACATGGTTTTTCAGGACTTACTCCCAACCAAATAGATGCTCTGAAAAAACAGTTCATCCCATTGCTGAGATTAAAATTTGTTTCAATAATACTGAATGCTGAAAATAATGTGATTGGTTTTGGTATATGCCTGCCCTCACTTTCCAAGGCATTACAAAAGTGCCGGGGCCGTTTATTCCCTTTTGGATTTCTGCATATTCAAAAAGCGCTTCGTGTCAATGACACAATCGACACCTTACTTATCGCAATCCATAGCGATTATAGGAACAAAGGTGTAAATGCCTTAATCTTTAATCATATAGGTAGCGCGATTGTGTCAGAAGGGATAAAATATATAGAAACCACACGTGAGCTGGAACACAATTTATTCATACAAAACCTTTGGAATAAATTCGAAAACAGACAGCATAAAAGAAGTAGATGTTATTTTAAAAAAATATAATAATGAGAAAAATTTCAGCAATTATTTGCGCGTATAACGAGGAGAAAACAATCAAAGAAGTAGTAACAACCGTGTGTGAATACTTTTTTGACGAAGTAATTGTTGTAAATGATGGTTCAACAGATGGTACGGCCAACATTCTAAGTGAACTTCATTTTTTGCCATCACTCAAGTATATTGCACTTCCAGAGAATAAAGGTAAAGGGCATGCAATGGTAACAGGGATAGAACATGCAACAGGAGAAATTATTGTTTTCATTGATGCCGATTTGTCTAACCTGAAAGAGGGGCATTTTGAACAGCTAATTAGTCCTGTTTTCAGTAATGAGGCACAGGGGAAAAGGGTTAAATATGTGATGCTCGAAGGACTAAAACATCCATCCAAATTTGATAAAGCCGGTAGTAAATCAAGAGCAATAAAAGAATTTGTTTTGGAAGGACACCAAATTGCTTTAGCATTGTTTAATAACTTTAATTCAGTAACAAAAATCGTAAATAATCAGATAAATAAATTTTAATTGCATTATGAAACCAAAGACTATATTCTGGGTAACAGTTTTTGCAGTTTCGATGGGCTTTTTCGAAAGTGCAATTGTAATTTACCTAAGGGAAATTATATATCCCGATGGATTTGCTTTCCCTTTACAGCCTGTCGAAAGGGGGCTTGCAACAACAGAAATTCTAAGAGAAGCCTTTTCTTTGCTTATGCTTCTTTCTGTTGGTATTCTTACAGGTAAATCAACTGTTACAAGGTTTGCTTACTTTTTATATTCTTTTGCCGTTTGGGATATTTTCTACTATATTTTCCTGAAAATATTAATAAACTGGCCGGAATCTTTAATGACAATGGATATTCTGTTCCTACTGCCCGTAACCTGGGTTGGCCCTGTAATAGCCCCGGTAATTATGTCTTTACTTATTTTTTTTTTTGCTTTGATAATACTTTATTTTTCTTCATGCAATTAACTCGTTCACTTAAAGGCTCATGAACTTGTAATGTTAATAACAGGCTCTGTAATAATAATTATA
>JASMTM010000195.1:0-2570 GCA_041694295.1 Petrotogales bacterium | reverse complement strand
TGCGGATCTTTGATCTTCTTCCAAGAAATGGCCTGGTAAATAGATGTGTAAATGAAAGGCGCGCGACGACACATTATAAGCTTACTCGGTGTCGTCGCGCGCTTTTCCCTTACCTATCAGTATAATATCGTCAATCGACAGCCCATGTTTCGTGCAATATAAGCATAGCCATTCTCAATCGCCCGACAGCGAAACAATGGGCAAGGAGTCTGATTCTTAAGTATTCTTCACCTGCTGGAGTATTCGGTTCTTTGAAAGTTAGTTGTGTATTCTATAAGTAATCAAATTTAAACCTCAAAAAAGTTATTACTCTTTACCGTCAGTTTTAACTGACGGAATAAGGATTAACACCTTTAATAATCAGGGATTCAGCCCTATACTTCAGGGGCTTAAGCCCCAATAAGAAATTGTGAAGATACTCCCAAACCGTTGGTTAAAACCAACGACAAAAGATAGCAAAAGCTAAAAGACAAGCTTTTATACAACACATTCCGCTAAACTTTTGAATATCCGTTTCACTTCTTCCTTGTGAAAATGGCCACAACCGCCGATGTTACAGCACCCATAATGGGAGTACCAATCACGGTCTGGACCATATAGCTCTTCAGGTTGAAATTCGCCCTGGCTTCTTCGATAGACATCATGTCGTTATTGACCGTGTATTTAATCATGTTTTTGAAGTAGTCGGGTGTGATGATTTCGGTGGTGATGTACTGCGTCAGCGGACTAACCAGCGTAACAAACAGTGTGATGATAAGTCCGGTGACCAGGCCCTGTACGTAAGTCATCTTTCCACCGTAGTGGTTTTTGCGCTTGTCGAGCAGTGCTAAAACATACACCACAATTGCCGGAATTGCCACGAAGTTTGTCACAATGGCGTGCTGCTCAATCCGGCTGTCATGGAAGCCTCCGAGGCGCTCCAACAGCATCCACGCCAACATCATCAAAACAAAAATCGCAGCCCATTTCAGTTCAATCTTTACGTTTCTCATAGTTCTTATTTGTTGTTTGCTCCTCAAAGATTAGACGCCCCCGAAAATAGAACAAAATCCGAAATAATGGAAATGATGGGAGCTTTTTAGGAAAGGTTTAAGATTTAGCCAGGAGTTCTAATATTGAATTATAAAGTTAGCTTGAGTTTTGTTATGAGGCATTTTTTTACGGCGTCCCGGCTATATTTGCCTGGCTCATGACTTACAGACCCGCTGTGGGTTTATAAACTTTAATGAATGGTATTTGGGCAAAACGAAACTCTCAATATGCTATGGATGCTACATCTGGCCAATAATAGCTTTGTTGGTCACCGTGGCTGTTATTCTCTTAGTTTTTTCCTCTCTAATCTTTCTCGGGCTTCTATTAATGCGTTATGTAGCTTGGTTTCAAGCATCTCTTTGGGTGGTAATTCTGTCCAGTATTCTGCTACCATAATACCATCTTTTTGCATTTCAAGTAACTCAATTTGCTCTTCGCTTGCTTCAGCACATAATATTAATCCAATGGGAGTCTCTTCTCCATCTTGTTTCTCATATTTATTGAGCCACTTTAAGTACAGTTCCATCTGCCCTTTGTATTTAGCTTTGAATTTGTCAATTTTCAACTCAATCGCAACAAGCCTTTTCAGTTTGCGATGATAAAAAAGCAAATCCAGATTGTAATCATCACCATCTATAATCATCCGCTTTTGTCTCTCCACAAATGTAAACCCATTACCAAGCTCCAGAATAAATAATTCAAGTTCCTTAAGGATTGCTGCTTCCAAGTCATTCTCCAAATATCCTTCCTTTAATTCTAGAAAGTCTAATAAGTAAGGGTCTTTAAACACTCCTTTTCTAATTTTTTTACCGTCATAAAGCTGGATGTCTGCTTTTTCGATACGTTCAAATGCCTTCTTTTCAATTTGTTTTCGAAGCTCTCTCACTCCAAAAGAATTTTCAATGGCCAGTTTTCCGTAAAAATTTCTTGCAGCGTCATTTTTCAATGGGATCAACACCAGGAAATGCGACCATGTTAAATGTCGTGACAGTGTCACGACATTTTCAATTTCAGGAAACTGCTTTGCAAATTGAATCATTCGACGAAGGTTTTTCTCTTCGTAATTTCGGCCAAATCTTTTTTCTAATTCTCGTGATACTGTCACGACAATTTGTTTTCCATATTCAGCTCTCTCATTTTGCAAGTTTTGGTTCAGAATTCTATTTCCAATATGCCAAAACAGTATAGTGAGTGAGCTATTCGCTTGAGAAACTACTTGATATTTTGTTTTTTCGACTAGGTCTACAAGTTCTGCCAATAAATCCTGGTATTCCTTTTTTTCTATGGACATTTTCACTGCTTATTTTCAAATTTGTCTTTAAATGCAATGTTTATTTATCACTGAAAACTGTCTGCTTTTTCCATTCCAAAGGGTGCCCAAACTCACTCTATACCCACCTTTTCCGGTTATCTTTATCCAATCTAGTTATTACCTAATGGCAAATTTATATTTTCTTGAGAGCTCAACGAGTTTATTTATTCTCTAATTCTTTTTGAGATCGGAAGACACACGTCTGAAATCCAGACACAGAAACAGA
>JASMTM010000194.1:0-3876 GCA_041694295.1 Petrotogales bacterium | reverse complement strand
ATCTATATTTATGTTCTTCAATACTGGTTCTTTGGATGTATCATATTTGAAAGTAAGATTGTTGAATTGTATATTGCCTTTTATTAAATCGAGATCTACTGGATTCTCAGTTACAATATTTGATTTCCTGTTCATAATATCCATTAATCTTCCGTAGGAAGCTCTACCTCTTTGTATTATATTTATCAACCAGCCAATTGCCATCATTGGCCATACAAGCATTCCAAGATAACTTGTAAAGGTTACAAATTTACCCAGTGTTATCTGCTCTAAGATAACCTGTCTTCCACCAAAAAACAAGGCAAGTACAAAACCAAAAGAAGCAAGAAGTTGAACAAGAGGAAAGAACATCCCCCAGATTTTAACGAGAGACATATTTTTATTTACATAATCATTGGATTTATCCTCAAGCATTCCATTGCGCAAATCTTCAATACCATAACTTTTGACTACTCTTACTCCAGATATTGATTCTTCCACAGTATCTGTCAGATCCGAAAAGGAAGCCTGAACTTTCTTAAATCGAGAATGAATCATTCTACCAAAAAAAGCTGAAACAAGGGCAAGAAAAGGTAAAGGGAAAGCAGAAACCCATGTCAATCTCCAGCTCACAACAACTCCCATAGCGAAAACTGTGACAATTGTTAAGAAGACTGCGTCAACAGTCATAACAATAGCTGGTCCCATGGCCATTCGTACCGCTCTAACATCATTTGTAAATCGTGCCATAAAATCTCCGATTCTCATTTTATCAAAGAAACTGGGAGGCATTTTCAATAGTTTTTCGAAAAGCACTTTTTTAGAGTAATATTCAAATTTTCTTGCTGTCCCCATTATTAAAATTCTCCAGAGAAATCTGGAAACAAACATTCCGCCAGCAATAGCCATTATAGAAAAAATGCTGAGTTTCAATACACTGGGATCAGAAATCCCAACTTTAAGCCGATCTACAACATCTCCGATGATCCATGGAGTTATAAGCTGAAGAAGATCAACTGCTGCAACAAAAAAAGCTCCAAAAAGATATCTGAGCCAGTTCTCCTTAATAAATTGTTTTAACAATTGATTCCACTCCCAATCAGGCAGAAATTAGCTTATCAAATCATTAAGATTTTATCATCTTATAGTGATAAAATCTAAAAGGGCGGTATAATTTATGAATAAATTTATTATTATTTTGGTGATAATTATGTTAATCTCTGGCTTTTCATATGCATCTGAAAATGAAGGATATGCCCTTGTACTATCTGGTGGTGGAGGTCGTGGGGCATATGAGATTGGTGTTTGGAAGGCGCTGAAAGATATGGGAATTAAAATCGATGCTGTTTATGGTACCTCTGTGGGTGCAATAAATGGTCTTGCAGTGGCATCAGATAAATATGAAACAGCTCGAAATATCTGGGTAAATACAGACTACGATAATATTATGGAAATTTCACCTGAGTTAAAGAACCTGATTTCTGGTTCTTATGAAAATATCAGTATTAGTTCACTGAGTAAGGGCCTTTCAGAGTTGTTCAAGGGTATTGATGTGCAGCCCCTTAAAAATGCTTTGCAGAATGTCATTGATGAGAAAGAAGTACGCGAAAGTAGTATAGATTACGGACTTGTAGCTTATTCAATTACAAATTTTGAGCCAAGAATGATGTATATTGAGGACATACCTGAAGGCAAATTAATAGACTATGTTCTGGCAAGTGCGAATTTCCCTGTATTTAAAAGGGAGAATATATCAGGCGAGACGTTTATGGATGGTGGAGTATATAGCAACATACCGATTGAAATGGCTATTAATAGAGGATATAAAAGAATTATTGCCGTAGATATTGGGACATATGGTGTTAGCGATTTATTATCATTTTTACACATAGGTGCTGAGAGTAATGTAGATATTAAGTATATAAAACCGGTAGAACATTATGGGAATTTGTTGACGTTTGATATTGAAGTTTCAAAGAACTACTTGATAGAGGGTTACCTGGATGGGCTTAAATCATTTGGTGTATTAGCGGGAAGCAAATACTACATATATAACAAAGAAGATATTTTTAAAGATTTATTCTACTCACTGAATAAAAGTGATCAAAAACAGGCGATAGCACTTCTTGGCATTGAAAATATTGACGTAACAGAACTCCCTGTTGAATACATTTATTACAGATTGGTACTTCCCAGACTGGAGAATATTGTGAGTACTGATTTAAAGGAACCTGTAGAAACCAGTAATGCTATACTCGAGTTGATGCTTTCATTTTATAGTATTGATAGGCTGTTTCCTTACAATCCAGAATTAGTTCTAGAGAAAGTCAATGAATCTAGTAATGAGTCTCCTGCAAAAAATCAGTTTGAAACTTTTTTTAATAACATTCAGTATGGTGATCTTGTTGATTTTGTTCTGTTTCTGCTGGACAGAAATGAGAAATCTACCAAAAATTATTCTGAGAACTACGATGAGCTTTTAAGAAACTTCAAAGAACTTGCAAATTAATTTACAGTTGAGGTAAAACCAAAAATGGAGGTGTCTATCTTGGACGCTCTGGGAAAGCTTTATTCTAGTACGACAATTGTAACTATGAATGTTGATGCCAAAATGAATGGAATTGCTGTAGCATGGATAACTCGCGTTTCCGGTGATCCACCGATGGTTACAATATCAATTGGTAAAACAAGGTATTCACACGAGTTACTTAAAAAAGCAGACCGCTTTGGAATTTGCATAATGAAAAAATCAGCAAAAGATGTAGTTGAATTTTTTGGTACTAAAAGCGGTAGAGAGGTAAACAAGTTTGATGTTTGCGATTATTCATTATCAAAAAACAGAATGCCTGTACTTGCGGATTCTATTGCTTTTATTGAATGTACAATCAGAAGTACTACTGATGCCGGTGACCACACACTGTTTATTGGTGAAGTTGTAGATCAAAAACTTTATGAGGATGAAAAGCCTATGCTTTATGGGGAACATGAAATCCTTCAATAATCAGGAGGGATCATAAAATGTCAAAGGTTTATTTTACGAACATGAATACAGAACCGGAAGTGGGATTGCTGCAAAAAATTGGATTATTGTTGAATAGAGTACAGTTAAATGAAATTGTTGAAAAAGATAAGTTTGTTGCAATAAAGGTTCATTTTGGAGAGTACGGGAACGTAGCCTTTGTCAGGCATAATTACGCAAGGGTCATAGTAGATATGATAAAAAAGCTGGGCGGTAAACCATATGTAACTGATGCAAACACGCTTTATCATGGCAGCAGATCAAATGCCGTTGATCATATTGAAACGGCTATTACTAATGGTTTTACATATGAAACTCTTGGAGCTCCTGTAATAATGGCAGATGGTTTAAGGGACTCTGATCAGATTGAGGTTGATATTAAGGGAGATTACATAAAAAAAGCAAAAGTATCGTCGGAATAGCTCTGGCAGATTCTATTGTGGTTTTATCACATTTCAAAGGATATGAACTTACAGGTTCTGGTGGCGCAATCAAAAATATAGGAATGGGTAGTGTTGCAAGAGCCGGAAAAATGGAACAACACTCAGATTCAAAACCGATAGAAAGTGAAGAAAATTGTGTGGCATGCAGAATGTGTGAAAGGCATTGTCCAACTGGAGCAATAACTGTGGATGAAGTTGTAAGAATAGATTACAATGTCTGTATTGGTTGCGGAGAATGTATAACGATATGCAATTATAATGCAGTGCATCCTGCGTGGGATGGTTCTGGAGAAATTGCCAGTAGAAAAATCGCAGAATACGCTAAATCTGCGTTTTCAAGCAAAAAAGCTGTCTTTGTTTCGCTGATCAATAATGTTTCGCCGAATTGTGATTGCTACTTTATAAATGAACCACCTGTTGCTCCGGATATAGGAA
>JASMTM010000193.1:0-4887 GCA_041694295.1 Petrotogales bacterium | reverse complement strand
CCATCGACTGGTTCAAAAAAAGTGAACGATAATGCGAGAAAAAGCACACACCTCCCCGCTAACGCGGGACTCCTCACCCACTATGTCAACTTAAGGAGACAGACTACCTGAAACTGTCCTCATTTGGCAGTTAGAATGAGCAACAGGATCAGGCAGGGATAACCTCTCATTATCACCTCTTATATTTTTATTAACAGAAACATCCTTAATTATTGTATAATTTAGTTGAGGTTGTTTATTTCTACGGAAACGATTTTCATCGTAAGGTTTAAGGTCTCTGAGTACAGCGAAGGCTATTTTAACAAGGATGTTTGAAAGAGCACGGAGGGCATGAGCATATTTCTTGCCCTCCTTGTTCTTTTTTTTGTTGTAATAACCATTCATCCATGAACCTTCTTTCACAGCTGCTAACGCCATCATATGAAGAACTCTCCTGAGATTCTTGTTGCATTTCTTTCTCATTCTACATGTTCTGTAATTACCACTTTGTAATACTATAGGAGTAGTACCACAATACCTTTGGAATTCTCTGTAATTTCTAAAGTTATGAGTAAGAAAAGCAACTACAAAGAAAACTCCTGTTATTGTTCCTACTCCAGGAACAGTAAATACAACATTGTACTTTGATTGTTCTAACTCGTTCTTCATTTTTACTTCTAACTCTTTCTTTTTCTTCATTGCCCTGCATAATTCATTGGCAATGTAAGAAATCATGTCTTTGGTAGAATCATGCATCTTCCAGTCAGTTGCATGTTCTCTTAGTCTCTTCAATTTTCTTCTTAATGATTTGGTGAAAGGCAATCCATTTTCGTTGAGTAACTCTTTTATCTCTTGGTCTGTTTTGTTTCTTAGTTCATTGATGCTTGGACATATAGTGAGTATGAATATGTATCCAAGTACATCTGTCCAATCTCTTCCCATCATTCGAGGATATTCAGGATAGGAGTTGTGTAATTCGCTTTGTAGTTTGTTCTTTAATCTGGCAGATAAGTCTGTGTAAAATATGTGACTCCTTAGCAGTTCTCTCAACGATATTGCCCATTCATTATAGACTGCTTCTGTGCAATAATCAGGGTGTTCTTTGTAGGTAAGGGCTATACTTATTGCGTCCGTCTTGTCTGTTTTCAATCCATTGGAGTGATATTCTCTCGCTTGTTTTGACCTCTTTGGTTCCAACAGATAAACCCTTCTCTCTTTTTGTAATAAATAATCGCTGATCCTGTTGAAAGTTTCCTCAATTACAAAAACAGCATCTTTTGTCACTGTTTCTAGTAATTTCTCAAAACCTTCTACATCGTCTGTGATTTTGAATGATTTACTTTTCTCCATAGAATAGCAAGCATGAAAGTTCTTTGACCAATCAATACCTACCACTTCCATGTTCTTCCCCTCCTAAGATACAATGTGCAGTCAATGAGTACAGTTCAATTGATGTAGCGTTCCTGGGTTTCCCCGGATATCCCACTATCGGTCCTTTTGTACTCCCAGAAAGGAAGAGGGATTATGAGAAGCTGATGCTCTCTGGCATATGGATTCTCTGTTCCTCTCTTCCTTCTGACTGCCTCCTCTATTGTACCCCTACATCGGATTCTCGGAATCTCGTCTTTTGAACTTTACGTACAACGTACAACCCACAACGAACTATCGTACAACGTTTTTTACTTGATTTAGAATTCCTTCCTTGAGGAAGGTCCCTGCGAAGCAGGGGGAAGGTGTGAATTTGACCTTGAATCTTCTCTTGTTTTTACTAGACCCCAAACCTTAGAACCAAGACCAGATTTTTCTGTATCATCCGCCACAGGCACAAATTTGAACGTAGCTCGCATATCCTGCTGCCCCTCAAGCAGCAAATCCGATTGTCATTCAAATCACACATCAGCGGGTTTAAGAACTTTCTCGGACTCTCGTCACCTCGGTCCTTCTCGCCTTCTCGTGTTTTCGAACTTGCGCACAACGTTTCCTTTGATTTGTTGGACAACAGTCTTTTTTCACCTGTTCGTGTGTATCAACTTAACAATCTTCTAAATCATCATAACTATTGTCTGATATTGAAGTATAATCATGATGAAGGAGTGATAATATGATCTGGGGAATAATTATACTCTCGTTAGTCTGTGTGATCCTGTTGCTCATTCTGTTTCTCAAAGGTAGAAGAAAAACCGAGGTTAAGAGCAATATGATTGTAAGCAGAATAGAAAAGATAGCAGAATTGAGTACCGCAAAACTAACCATAACTCATGTTTTTGAGACAGAAACCAGCGTACTTATGCCTGGAGCTTCAAAGCATTACATTTTAATTGTACCCGTATCAGTGAGAGGTTACCTGAACCTCAAGAATTTTTCCGGTGACAAAATCGAAGTCATTGAAGAGGAAAACAGCCGCAGGGTAAAAGTGACTTTACCCGTTCCCGAGCTTGAAATCAGCATACCACAGAGCAATATAAAAAATATACAGGTGATAAATCAAAGTGGGTTTTTGGTTAAAACCTTTGGAAACAAAGATATGCTTAGAGTTCTAAAAGAAAACAGCGGAAAAATGGAAAAAGGAGTGCGTGAACAGGCCTATCAAAGTGGCATCCTTGAAACCTCGAGAGAAAGCGCCAGAAACTTTTTCCATGGATTACTTCTTGGAATGGGTTTTGACGAGGTTGTTATATTATTCGAAGAGAAAAGAGAAGAAATTGTATCAAAGTCAGAGATATTTGTTGAAGACTAATAAAAATTATTCTGCCAGATACTGACTAAAGAATATACCCGGATTTTTCTTTAATAAGGTGAAAAATGAAAAAAATTTTACACATCACTTCTATTAATGACTGGAAAAAAGCAAAAGAAATAGGTGTTTACGAGGCCGATACTTTTGAAACTGAAGGATTCATACATTGCTCTACACCAGAACAGGTAGTTGAGGTAGCAAATTATTTGTATGAAGGAAGAAAAGACCTTTTGCTTCTTGTAATCGATGAAGAACGTTTAAATTCACCCGTAAAGTACGAAGATTCCGGCAATGGAAAACATTATCCTCATGTTTATGGCCCAATTAATATTTCTGCAATCATAAAAATTGAACGTTTCAAACCTGACAGAAACGGATTTTTCAGTCTTAAGAAAATAGAACTTTAGTTATCCCTTTTATGTTCAACTAATACCATGTATCATAATAATGTGCTTAAACGTGACAGAAAATTGTTTATTATAACGAATTTTGGAAGCGAGAGTGATTATTATCAAACAGGCAGAATTTAATATGGGTAGCTGGATAACACTTACCTGCACAAGAGAAGAGGTACTAAATACATTAAAAGAAGTAACTCCTGAAAAAAAGGTCAAAGAAGGATACTTTATAGAAAAAGATGGAAAATTGTACCGAGCGATACGTATTTTGAAATTGCTTGCCAAGAAAAAAATTGGGAAAGAAATTAAAAACCCCCATTCTACCTATCAATATGACGAAGGCTTCAAGAAACTTGGGTTCGATTTGTTGCACATTTCGAGGTTGGTCCAAAAGGGTTTTTTCATAGTGGAAGATACTCAAGCTCAGTTTGCAAAAAACAGTTTTTACAAGTTCCATGACGGTGAACCTTTTAAGATTAAAAACAATAGAGTTGAATCGAAATATGGAACATTCGAATATTCTGGGTACTTTGAATTCACCAAAAACGGGGTAATGCTTCAGGATAGTGAAAAATCTATAAACACTGGGGTAGCAATTGTCGTTGAACAATTCATTATGAGGATGCCTATAATTTCATTTTGTTTTCCGCTGGGTGATATGAATAAATTTCGTAAGACATTGACAACGATTTCTAACCAATTAATGAATTGGTCAGAGCAATTTGCGAAGGGTAAGCAACCAAGTTTGGAACAGATGAAAAAGGCAAAACTTGATTCATTACCTTATTATGATAGCGTGATGTCAATCCTTGATGGATTAGCAGCACAGGAAGATGGAAGCCAAACTATTTCAAGAATATACGAGTTATTTATTTTACCGTTGTCAGATAGTAAAGCTGAAAAACTTGCTAACAAAATGCTCAAAGAAACAAATCCGCTCTGGAATCTGCTTTATTCGATTCCCCCAAAAATACCAAAAACATTTATGCTCAACATAAAGGCTGGGCGTGGAACATCCCGAATTTTCCTTATGGAAAGCTCAATGACGATTAAAGATCTAAAATCAATCATTGAAATAGCTTATGAACTCGACACTGCTAAGAAAGATGAAAAAGGAAAGTATTTTTGCTTTAAATATACTTGCGTTAAAGCAAATGAGCCATTTGAATTGTTCAGGATGTTCAAAAGCTTTAATTCAACATTGAGTTACTATGTGAACAAAGAAAAACTTATGGATATAGAAGTTGTTGACTCAGACAGTTCTGAGTATAAACAATTACCATTATGTATTTCATCAGAAGGAAAATACAACGGAAAATTTATCGACAAAGACACAATAAACAAAAAACTCCGAGAACTATGGTAAAAGCTGATCGAAAAGAGGCGTTTGAAGGAAAGGAAGAGCAAATATCAAATCATAAAGTGCATTTTATCAGCTAGACTTGCTTATATAAATTAACACACGCAGTCGCATATCCGATATGTAAAATAGATTCTTATCTTGAGTTTCGCTCAGGATATCTGAATCGTCTCACAGATTCGCATATCATCGGTTTTGAGTATTTCACTTGCGTACAACCAACAAACCCACAACGTACAACGAGTTTTTAATTCGATGGACGAAGCGGATTACAAGACGACTGTTGGTTGAAACGTTAGTGATGGACGTTTTTTGAACCTGTCGGTTCACCTGTTCTAGTATTTGTGGCATTTCTCTCCCGTTCTCGAACTCTCGTCAACTCGGTCCTTCTCGGTTTCTCGTTTTACATTTTT
>JASMTM010000192.1:0-11693 GCA_041694295.1 Petrotogales bacterium | reverse complement strand
CGCGTTTAACACTTAACCTGTTTACTCCGTACACACCGATCAAAATCAAAGCTGCTCCAAACAAACCTGTAATAGCAAAACTCTCTCCACGAATTAAAATACCTGCAAATAATGTTACTACGGTAGACAGGTACGGAAACACAGAAGCTTTTGAAGCAGGAAGTCGGGAAAGGGTGTAATTAATTAAGAAAAATGCCAGGGTTGATGACAGCGTTCCCAGATACAAAGCCGAAATTAAAACCTGGGGATGAATAAATGATGTTAAATAACTGTTTAGTTCTTTCAGAGCAAGCGATTGTATGATTGCTATTATATTGAATCCGATGAATCCTGCAAACATCATGAAATATGTTATCTCAATTGGTCTGACTTTCAAAGAAGCGCGTCTTGAAAGAATATTGTACAGAGCTGCAGAAAATGTACTTACAAAAAGAAAGATAATACCAAGAAATTCTGCTCCAAATTCGCCGCCACGTGAAAGTGTGACAATAATTACTCCAGAAAGTGCTACAAATACCGATATGACCTGCAAAAATCGCAACCGTTCTCCCAGAAAAATATGTGCCAGTATCAGTACAAATACGGGGATTGTTGAAATCATTAAACCAGCCACACTGGATGTTGTTCTTTGTACACCCATCGCTTCCATTGTAAAATAAAGCAAAGGTTGTACCAGTATCAAGGGGAGCAATTCCTTAAAAAGCGTTTTTCTCAAGTTTATTCGTATCAATCTGGTAACTGCTAGCAAACTAATAAAAACGAATGCGACAGTGAAACGATATGCAAGAAAATATATTGGCCTTGTAACTTGCAGTGCTTCTTTTGTAAAAAGGAATGAAAAACCAAATATTACAGCTGATCCAATACCCGCAAGGTAGGGGAGAAAACTGTCCTTTTTCATGTATTTACCGAACTTTCAGGTATCCTTTTTATGATTGTTGGAATAAGCCATAGTTGTATGATGATTCCCGGGATTCCCATGGCAAAAGAGACCAACAATGATTGAAATCCTCCCATTTCTATACCTAGCATGGGAGCAATTAATAAAATGCCAATCCCATATATAATCCTACCGGGTATCCAAGATATGGCAACAGCAAAATAAAGATTTTTCTTTCTCAGTAATCCCATTGTTAAACCATAAGCCAGTAATTCAAAAGCCATAAAAATCGCAATAGGAGGTTGTAGTGGAGGACGCCCAAAAAGCACCGCTGTTAATAATGGAGATAGAAGTCCTGTAATAGCTCCTATTGTCGGTCCAGAAATTCCCCCGGCTAGTAAAACAACAAAATGTAGGGGTAGAAGTACCTGCCCTACGACTGAACTGAACTGATGGAAAATAATCGAAACAACAAATGCTATGGCAACCCACAAGCCGAGATAGGTAATATTTCTCGTCAACTATGACACCTCCAGCATGTACAATGTCCTCATATAGTATAATTCAATTATGCGTTACACAGGGGGTTTATTTTGAAACTGTATAAATTAATTGTTCTTATTTTAATTATACTTGTTGTGTCAACTATCGTTTTTTCCCAGCAAGGTACTTTCAAGAATCTGGATTGGAAAGTAACGACCACTGATCACTTCAAAATCCTATATCCTGATGATGCTTCGGTTGCTGTAATCCCTATAAGAAGCATCGCTGAAAATGCACTGGAAACTTTCAAAAAAAGGTATCCATATCCCTTCGATGAATCTTTCGTAATCACAATTGACATTGTTAGCGATATACCCAGTATGAGTATAGAAAATGATGGGAAATTGACCATTTCATTGTATGGTATTCCGGATTACATAAACAAAGGTTGTTTTGAAACGGAACTTGTAACTACGCTATACGAATTGTTTATAAGAAGTGTATCAAGCGACTTTGTTTCATTTACAAGAAAAATGGCACTTCCTGATTTCTCTGTGAGCACATTCATGCCCTATTGGTTCATAAGAGGGCTGAGCGAAACACGACTGGGTTACAGACTCAATGAAATAGACGATATTTACATCTCAATGGCAAAAAGAATATTGAATGACGGCGTTATGAACTACACTACCCTTTATAACAGAACTAGTACTTCTGCAGTTTTTGGTATGGTTTTTGTCAACTACCTGGCAACCGAATATAACGTAGATAAGATATCATCACTGCTGAACTATATGAGTGGAATCAAAGGCTCTTTATCGTTAAATGTAGCGCTAGAGAACGTTTATGGTAAAAACCTTCTAACATTACTAAAGGAGCTTGAAGAAGATCTCGATAAAACCAGTTGCAACCAGAACATTTACATCGATTCCGGAGAAGACGTTATTGATGCGATTGATACCTTCGGAGGGAGTATATTTACAGTTCAGAGAGAATTCGATAGAACTTACACAAGGATCCTTAAAGATAACGAAGAGATCACATCTTTTACATCTATGGTATGGGACATTGCAGTTTATGGTGAACAAATGGTATACACTGTCATCAATAACGATTATGGAATTAGAACAACCCGGCTTGTCACAGAAAAAAATGGTACTATTATCAAAACTGGCTTTGAAAACATATCAGAGGTTGCACTAATCAATGAGACCTATTGTGTAGGCATTAAGAACACTAGGGGTCTTCAGAATCTTGTGATTATGAACCTTGATGATAATAAATCTCGAACAATATACAGTAGCAAATCATACGGAGATTACTTATCAGAGATTCGAAGTTCTCCTGGGGGAGAATTCGTGGCCTTCAGATTGATTAATTCTTTCGGCAATTTCCTTGGTCTTTACAACCTTGTTGATGACAAAATATCATTTTATAAGATGGGATGCAACTTTACATGTGGAGAGTTTTCAGAAGACGGATTGTTGTTAAGTACAAGAGGAGAACAGATGGATATTGCACTTTTTGATCCTGAAGAAACTTCACTTTATACTCTGGTTGGTAATAATGGGTGCGGGATATTTCCATATTTTCTGAATGAAAAAATTATCGAGCTTTCATGGCCAGATAAAAATAAGTTGTTTTTCTATATTCCAGACGATCCTGAAAAAGTTTCAGAAATAAGCAAATACTCTCCTCTAACATCAACTTTGTCCGAAGACTTCGACCTTAGAAAATATTCTGTTTTCAAAGATTGGTCCTTCGACGGCTTAACACTTGGTAATTTAAAAATTGGAACAATTCACAGTGACTTACTTGACGCGGTACAACTTGAAACAGCGTTTGGTTATTTCTCGAATATTAAATATCCTTCATTTGGTATTGAAACAAAGCTACAGATTCTCGAGAGAACACCTATAAATATTGAACTTGATGCCAGGTTAACACTGTACGAGACGTTTCTCGATCTAACATTAGGCAATGAATACACGTTAACAGATTTTCTTTCCATTGGATGGAACGTAAGAATTACATCTACCCCACAATTAAGTTTCGATGCCATCGTTAGAGCTGAAGATTCCATACCGGTTTTCGGTGGACAGTTTCTACTTGACAGTTCAGTAAGTGGAGAAAGGATTATTTCAAACAGTCTGGATGAGATAAAAATCGGACTTGGAGGAGATTTTGCATGGAATAAAAAAAATATTCAGCTGGGAGCACAATTTGGAACCAAGTTTTCACTCTCTGCAACTGAAACATATTCTCCTTTTGCATTTAACGATATGTACTCGGATGAAATGATAGTATTTGGTTTACGGTTGGGTACAGAAATCAGACTGTCAAAACGCAATACAGGCTTTCCTGCGATTATTAATTTAACAGATGAAGGTTTCGGAGCTTATTTATCCGGGCTTATTGATGGAGAGACTTTTCAATGGCGCTTCAAACTATATAAATATGAAACTATATATCCTTATCAATCTTTTCCAGTGAAAATTAAGGCAGGTATTGATTTACTGAACTTGAGAATATTACCTTACCTCTCTCTCGAGTTTTGAAGAGTCAGTAGGCATAGATGATAAAATTTTTTGAGGAGGGTTAAATATGAAAATCAAAGAAATTCTTGAAAAAGTAAAAAACAGGTTCGACAAAGAAAAAGCTGGAGATTTTAGAGGCTCTTTCAGTTTTGAAATAGAGGGTGGCGATCCAAAAGAATTCACACTTTCCATAAAAGATAACGGCCTTGAAATAACCGAAAAGTTAGATGATTCAGCTGACTGCATTATAAGAACAGATCTGGATACTTTTTCTTACATAGTTAATGGTGAAAAGAGCCCTATAAGTGAATATATGAAGGGTAAGCTAAAAATCAAGGGAAATTTGGGATCTGCTCTTAAGTTAAACGAACTGTTTTTCTCATGAATCTAAATATTACAGTGTTATCAATATGGAGGTGAAAAAATGAAAAAAGTAGCGATTCTAGCTTTTCAGGGAGAAAAGAATTGCTTCTATCATGCCTTATTGAATACTCTTGATATGAAAGAACGTGGTATGGACGTTTCCTTGATTATTGAAGGACAGGCAACAAAACTTATCTCTGAACTGATAAAACCTGAGTACCCGCTTCACGATTTATATAAACAAATTAAAGAACAGCACCTTATAAGCGCAGTTTGCTTTGGGTGTTCAAAAATGATGGGAACACTCGATACTGCCAAGGATGAGTGCTTACCAATCTCAGGTGAAATGTCAGATCATGTACCTGTTGGAGAATATGTACTGGCAGGATATGAAGTAGTAACATTTTAGGAGGAATTACATTGAGAAAAGAACTTTATTTCTGGAAATATAAATCGCTCTCGGATGTTCTGATAAAGAATTTTGAAGAGAAAGCTATAGAAGCTCATTTTGTTCCTGAAGCTGAAGACGCAAAAGAAAAAGTAAGATCTTTGCTACCAGAAGGTGCTTCAGTTGCAGTTGGTGGTTCGTTAACACTTAAAGAAACCGGTATCCTGGAGCTTCTAAGAAATGGTAACTATGATTTCAAAGATAGATATGCAGCAAAAACAGAAGAAGAGAAGAAAAAGGTTAGACTTGAAAATTACCACGTAGAATACTTTTTGTGCAGTGCAAACGCAATAACGATGAGAGGGGAAATTGTTCAGTGTGATGGACTTGGTACAAGGGTGTCCCCGATGCTATATGGACCTAGCAGAGTAATTATAGTGGCTGGAATGAACAAAGTAGTCAATGATCTTGAGGCAGCACTGGATAGGATCCGTTATATAGCACCCATGAATGCAAAAAGACTGAAACTTAAGACACCATGTGTTGATACAGGAATATGTACTGATTGCAGTTCTCATAACAGAATTTGCGAAAACTACGTAGTGATTTCAGATAGTCATTTCTCTCCTGATCACTTTACGGTAATCCTTGTAGGTGAAGACCTAGGACTCTAAACAGGAGGTGTTATTATAAAAACACTCAAAGTAACCTTATTTGGAAGAGTACAGGGTGTTGGATTCAGATATTACGCCACCAGAAAGGCCAGATCCCTAAATGTAACTGGATATGTAAGAAATAAGCCTGATGGATCAGTTGAGGTTGTTGCAACCGCTGAAGAAAAAACGCTGGAAAGGTTCGTCGAAGTACTTTCACAGGGCCCTCTTACCGGTCATGTAACAAAGGTCGAAAAGGAAGAACTTCCATTAAAAGAGTTTTCCACCTTTGAAGTAAGGTTATAATTAAAATAAAATTTAACACATTAATTACTCATTAGCATTCTGAATGAAGTAATATTGAATAAGGAGTGATGTCTTGAGAATACTTTTAACAAACGATGATGGAATAATGGCCCAGGGCATAAGAACATTAGCCCGCTGTTTGTCAAAAGAACACAATGTGCTGGTTGTAGCACCTGAAGTCGAGCGCAGTGCTACCGGTCATGCCATTACGATTCGAACACCACTGTGGGCTAAAGAAGTCAAACTTGGTGAAGAAGACATAGGATATGCTATAAATGGTACTCCGGCAGATTGCGTGAAACTGGGACTTCTGGCTATGGCTGAAGGAAAAATTGATCTCGTTATCAGCGGGATTAATAGAGGTCCAAATCTCGGGACAGATGTTCTTTATTCCGGTACCGTTTCTGGCGCTCTGGAAGGTGCTGTCACAGGAATACCATCAGTAGCAATCTCCGCTGAGAACTTTAATGAACCTTATTTTGAGACAGCGGCGCATTTTATGATAGAATTTTTGCGGCGATTTGATGTAACGGAAATACCCGAACTTACAGCACTAAACGTAAATGTTCCATCAGTTCCATTACACGAAATAAAGGGCTGGAAGGTAACTCGTCAGAGTAAACGCAGGTATAAATCTGATTTTGAAAGAAGAAAGGACCCACACGGAAATGATTATTACTGGATGATTGGTGAATACATAGAAGACGATCCCGGTGAAGACTCAGATTATGCCGCAGTTAGTGATAGATATGTTTCCATTACTCCAATACACGTTCTCATGCAAAATAATGATTACATGGAAAAACTGAGAAAAAAGATAGAAGAGGTGAAACAATGACTATAAGAATCCTCGGTGACCCTGTATTAAGGGAAAAAAGTGAGAGAGTTACGAAATTTGATGAAAACCTTCATACATTTATCAAAAATCTTACAGAAGTCATGTACAGAGATGATGGTGTGGGATTGGCTGCTCCACAGGTAGGTATTCTAAAAAGAGTTTTTGTCTTTGACGACGGTGAGGGAAGTAAAGCAATAATTAATCCTGAGATAATCGAAACAAGTGCTGAGATGACGGAAATCGAAGAAGGTTGTCTCAGTATACCCGATGTTTATGCAGACGTGGTAAGACCTAAATGGGTTAGAATGGTTTACCAGGATAAAAACGGTGAAAGCCACGAAAAGATTTTTGATAATTACAGTGGAAGAATTGTGCAACATGAAAGTGACCATCTGAATGGAATTTTGTTCATAGACAGGATTTCCAATGCAAAAAAAATACTACTCAAACCAAAACTAAATGCGATAAAGAAGAAATCTGCAACATGAGAATCGTTTTTATGGGAACCCCTGATTTTGCAGCACACCATCTAAAAGCGCTGGTAGAAGATGGCTGGAATGTAACGGGCGTTTTTTCACAACCGGATAAACCTAAGGGCCGCGGCCGGAAAGTCAAACCAACACCCGTAAAAAATACGGCACTTAACTATGGTTTAAAGGTTTATCAACCGTGTTTAGTTAACAAAAACGAAGGTTTTCTATATCTAAAGGATTGTAATCCTGATCTGATAATTACAGTAGCTTATGGCAAGTTACTGAAACCGAAAGTCTTTGAGTTGCCAAAGCTAGGCACTTATAATATCCATGCCTCTTTGTTACCCAAATATAGAGGAGCTGCACCTATACAAAGAACACTAGAAAATGGTGAAAAAGAAACAGGCATAACGATATTTAAGATTGATGAGGGAATGGACAGTGGACCCATAGCTCTTCAAAAAAGGATTGAAATTACTGACACTGATACTTTTGGAACATTGCATAACCGACTCGCGGTTCTTGGAGTTAAATCACTACTGGAATTTTTGAAGCTGCTAAAAACAGATCAGGTAGAACTGAAAGAACAGGATGATGAAAAGGCAACATTTGCTCCTAAAATTGAAAAAAATGACACAATCATAGATAGTTTTAACAGAAATTGCAGAATTATATTCAACAAAATCAGAGCCTTTGATCCGGTACCTGGAGTTATAACAAAACTTGATGGAGAAAAATTAAAATTATTCAAAGCATCAATAAAAGAAGGCTCTCCTTCCAGCCCCGGAGAAATTGTTTCTGTAACAAAAAGAGGTATGATTGTTAGTTGTAAAGACGGACTGATAAATGTTGCTGAAATTCAGTTTGCAGGAAAAAAGCGGATGAGTCCGTGGCAAGCGAAAGCAGGCCGTTTGATAAATAAAGGAGCGTTGTTAGGAGGAAACAACTAGTGGCACGGGTCGTAAAAATGTACCAGGTGGCAAAACTCAACAACAAGAAAGATGAAAAAGTTATAAAGGGTTTGTTAGAAGAATATTCCGGAATAACAATGGTTAATCCTATTAGTGACTTTGGCATACTTGAAATTGAATATGAAGAAGCCCTTGTCAGTCGCGAAACAATCGCTAACGTGCTTAAAGAAAAAGGTTACGAACTAAAGTGAAGTTCTTCAGTATTGACAAAGTACCCGGGTCAAGTTATAATCTAACCGTCTGATGAGCCGAGGTGGTGGAATTGGCAGACACGCATGGTTGAGGGCCATGTGAACGTTTTAGTTCGTGCGGGTTCAAGTCCCGCCCTCGGCACCAAACGAACCGGGTCAAAAACCCGGTTATTTTTTTTGAGGTGATCCTCTGAAACAGATATTTCTTTGTACCACTTATAAAAGCAAGGGTAAAATAAAAGTCAAATGTTTTTCTCTGCAGGAAAGTAAAAGAATGAATGCAGATTATGAGCATTTTGACAGTTTTCTTGAACAAAAAGGCAATCCTCCATTCTTTGCATATGAGGAAAATATGACAAATCCTTTAAAAAACCATGAATTTTGTGTCGATAAGCAATTTTTACAGAATTATGTAAAAACAGACGATTGTGATATTGAAAAATACGTCTCAGAAGTTGTTGATTTGCTGAAAACTCTACCTTCAAGCAGTCTGGAACTTCTTGATAGGCTTTACAGTGGTTCAAAAGGAACTTATGAATTTATAAAAATGTGTATCAAAGACAGCAAGGATATTTCTTCCTGGCAAGATGCCCTTTGTAGAGATGTTAAAAAAATGAAAGCAAGAGAAGACAGCTTTAAAGATCTGGATACTTTGAAAAGTGTCAGGATGATATTTGGTGAAGGGGGCATTTTACAGGATCATTTAAACTACTACGAATATCGTCAGGAACAGTTTATGACTGCTATGGAAGTTGCTGAGACCATTGATCATGGCAAAGGATTGTTATTGGAAGCAGGAACAGGAACAGGTAAATCTCTGGCATATCTTGTCCCGGTAGCCTACAACTCACTTTCAAAAAACGAAAAGGCTATAATTTCCACAAGAACCCGAACACTTCAGGACCAGTTAATAAATAACGATGTGAAAATACTAAAGAACCTTCCTGATCTAGAGCGACTCAAAGTAATCGTTCTCAAAGGAAGGGAACGATATATTTGCACAAAGAAACTGTTTGAAGAATTACAGTTATCTAATAGCATGCGTACTAAAGAAGAACGTATGACTTTTCTAGGAGTGGCACTCTGGTCAATTTTAACCGATACGGGCGATCTCGATGAAATCTCAATAAAACCCATGTATAGAGAGCGTTTAATAACAGATAGGTTTGCCTGTCTAAGAAAGTTTTGTGCATTTTACGATAGATGTCCATATTATATAACAAGAGCGAATGCTAAGAATTCCGATATAACAATTACAAATCACTCTTTGCTGTTTAATGAAGCAGCCATAAGATTGGCTGATGGCGAATCAGAAGGTGATGATTCTGATGGCATTTTACTCCCTAAATTTGATGTTCTAATAGCCGACGAGGCACATGAAATTGAAAATTCAGTAACTGATGCTATGAGTTTTAATATTAATCCATATTCAGTAGCAAAAACAAACAAAAGTGCCTTTTCAGTTGTAAGAGAGATTATAAAATTTATCAAAGATAAGGCTGACAAAGAATTCTTACAGGCTGCATATGAACGAGCTAAAAAACTTGGCTCAGCCATTGAAGATAATCTGAAAACAATGGTTATCTTTGGTGAAGAGCTCTCGCCAGGTGAAAGAAAATCCCTAGAAAATGACAAACTTGAGCAATTTCTTGATGTGCTGAAAGAAACGGAAGATCTCATAAGAAAAGTAAAATCACTGATAGTACAACTAATTGGATTATTAGAAGATATTCAGGAAGAAGGAGATAGTGATAACCCTGCACTAACTGGCGTGAAGCTTCGTGGACAAACACAGCTGGGAGAAATTGATGAAATACTATATAATTTTTTGGGGTTTGAATCCGCTGAAGATTCCTACATTCATTACTTTCAGAAAGTAACAAAAGGCGATTCTCGATATCTTGTTTTTTCTGCATCACCTATCGTAAATGAAAGTATGGCTTCAAGAATTTTTCCAGAAGTGGGAACAAAAATATTCATTTCAGCCACATTGTGGGTTCATAGCAAAGGAAGCGATGGTTTCAACTATACCAGAAGGGTCCTGGGCATTGATGAACAATTTCCTTCAGTTAAACTTGGTACCTCTTTTGATTATTCAAAACAGCTGAGATTTTTTGTGGCTAATGATATGCCTGCTTATGCACCGGGAAGCAATCAATATCTTGGAAACGGTGCAGAGTTTGTAAAAGACATACTCGAAGTCACCGGTGGTGGCGCAATGGTACTTTTCACATCCTACAGCGATCTAAATACTGTAGCCGACTTTTTGAATAACAACTTAGAGGATCTAAATTTACGCATTCAAGAACAATATGATAGCCCCAGCGCCATTCTCGAAGGACATATGACGGATGAAAAGTCAGTTATACTTGGAGTAAGAACCTTCTGGGAAGGAATAGATCTACCAGGAGAGCATCTTAAAATCCTTATTTTGTTCAAATTACCATTTGATAGACCGGATGATCCATTGTTAGATTCACGCATTCGACATTATGGAACCAAAAACTATGTTGAAGGTTTACACAAATACTACTATCCAAAAATGATCACTTCCTTCCGTCAGGGCCTTGGAAGATTGATAAGAACTAAGAATGACAGAGGAAGTGTAATAATACTTGATAAACGTATTGTCGATCCAAAAAAGAACTATTCAAGGAAGCTTGTAAACTCACTTCCCCCAGAAATGAAGATAGAAATTCTCGAAAGAAAGAAAATTATCACGCAACTGAGAAAACTGAAAAGAGAAAAATGGTTATAGAAAGAATAATCAGTTCACTTTTTCCTAATTTTTGCGAATCTTGCTCAAAGCCCACTATGCCATTTAGCTTTCTTTGTGATGATTGTAAAAAATCTATTGTTGGCCCACTTAAACAAGATTTTTCTATACCCGGAACCGAAACAGTTCGTTCCTACTCATGGTATGAACCACCTTTTAGTGACATGATCAAAGCATATAAATTTCATAATCGGGAAAGAATTTCACGATGGCTTGCTGAAAGACTTTTTTTACTGCTAATAGAAACGATACCAGAAAGTATTCGTACAAAACCGGTAATAATACCTGTTCCAACAACAATCACGGCATTAAAAGAGAGAGGTTACGATACAAATAGAAAAATCCTTAAAATCCTTTCCAGGAAACTCCAGTTTACACTTCTCGAACCACTTATAGCAACAGGACGACACCCCCCTCAAACACTTCTCAATAAAGACGAAAGAAAGAAAATACAGGGAAAGTTCAAACTCCGTTCTACGAACCTTAAACTTCCTGAGGAAGTCATTCTTTTCGATGATGTTCTCACTACGGGAACGACAATCAAAGACTGTATTAAAACATTAAAATCAGGCGGAATTAAGAAATTTCACGTAAGAACTCTTGCCCGTACAAGAGATAAATCTGCATAAACAAAAAAAGAGGGTCATAAGACCCTCGCTGGCTGGGAGGGGAGGACTCGAACCTCCACCGGCGGATCCAGAGTCCGCTGTCCTACCATTAGACGACCTCCCAAAGGCAAAACCATTATATTATACAGCTTTAGCGGTGTCAAGCAACTAGTTAAGAATAACGAGAACCGAGAAGAACCTAGGTGACGAGAATCCGAGACCTTAT
>JASMTM010000191.1:0-4486 GCA_041694295.1 Petrotogales bacterium | reverse complement strand
GAGCAAATGCAATTTCTGTAGCAGAATTGACTATGGGTTTACTCTTATCTCTTGTCAGGCATATTCCCAGAGGAACATCCGGTTTGAAGGAGAATTTGTGGGAAAAGAAGAAATTAAAGGGTAACGAAATATATGGAAAAGTACTAGGTTTGATTGGTTTTGGAGCTATTGGTAAAGAAGTTGCAAAAAGGGCATTGGCCTTTGGAATGAAAGTTCTGGCTTACGATCCATATGTAAAGAATACAGAGCTAGATGTTGAACTGTACAGCGATATGGAATCTATGTTGCCTGAAGTTGATGTACTTAGCTTACATGTTCCACTTAATAATGAAACAAAGCATATAATAAGTAAGCATGAGTTAGATCTGGTAAAAGATGGAGCTTTAGTCATTAATGCTGCAAGAGGTGGAGTGCTTGATGAGCAGGCTTTATATGATGCAATTATATCCGAAAAAGTAAAAGCAGCTGCACTTGATGTTTTTGAGGTAGAACCACCCAACGATGAACTTCGAAGAAAATTACTTGGGCTTGAAAATGTTATCGCAACACCTCATATAGGAGCGAATACAGTAGAAGGTCAGGTCCGAGTAGGAGTTGAAATGGCAAAAAAACTTATAGAAGTTGGCAAAAAACTTTAACAATCATTTTTCTCATTTGGAGGTGTAGAAATGAAGGTTTATGTTGATAAGGACGCTTGTATAGGTTGTGGTGTTTGCGAGGGATTATGTCCAGAAGTTTTCGAAATGACGGATGATGGTAAAGCACAGGCTATAGTTCCAGAAACAGAAGCAGCGTGCGCTCAGGATGCTGCAGATTCATGTCCCACACAAGCAATTAAATTAGAATAGTAACAAGAATTTCACATGGATATCTAGGGGTGAACCGTAAGGTTCCCCCCTTTTTATAGTGGCACACAGAATTTGTCTATTTGATAGAAATGAAAAATTTGCTATTATTATAAGCAGCTTCATTTACTTCTTATTTTTTCCAGCGGTTCTCGAGGGGTTATTTTCTTTTCTAAAAATGTTTATTAATGAGAAACACAAAAAATGCTTTAAATTCTATTCTTGTTTTAGTTAGGGAGACTGAATAAATATTAGTCATTCTTCCCGGAGGTAAATGTGTCACATAAGATAATAACTATTCTGAAAAATAAAGTCTCAAAAAAAATATGGAATAATTGGTTCAGCACTTTTAGTATAAAGGAAATTAATGAAGAGAAAGCGATTTTTGCAGTAGAGAATCTCTTCATTAAAGACTGGTTACAAACAAAGTATGGATCGTTGATTGCGAAATCAATAAAAGAGGCAACCGGAAAATCACTTAAATTCGAAATACGCTACGAAAAGGAGAGCGACCCTTCGGTAGAGCCGGATAACCACCAAAAAGGACCTCTAGTTAAGAGAAAGCCCTTAATGATATCAAAGTTGAACCCTGAATATACCTTTGAAAGTTTTGTATCAGGCGCAGAAAATAGAGCAATTTGTGCAGTTTCAAGACAAATTGCAGAAATGCCTGGACGATACAATCCGTTCTTCATTTACGGTGGTGTAGGGCTTGGCAAAACACATATTTTACAGGCAATAGCACACAAAGCAATGGAGGTTAACCCTGATTGTAGGGTTTTATACATTACGAGTGAACATTTTTTGAATGACATGATCGAATCAATAAAAAAAGGTTCTGTAAAGGATTTTCGTGAATTATATCGAAAAAAGGCAGATGTCCTTTTAATTGATGATATTCAATTTCTTATTGGAAAAGATGGGGTGCAAACAGAGCTTTTTCATACGTTCAATGAATTGCACGATGCGGGAAAACAAATTGTTATTTGTTCAGACCGTAATCCAAATGAACTTGATGGATTTCATGAAAGGATGATTTCCAGATTCCAGATGGGGATGGTTATGGAAATTGCTGCGCCGGAAAAAGAAACAAGGTATGAAATAGCCAAAAGACTTGCCAGAAGGGAAGCGTATGATTTGTCTGATGATATTACAACGATGTTTGCCGAAAATATTAGAGGGAATATCAGACGCTTACGGGGAGCCATAATTAAGTTGATTTTGTATAGCAGTATTTACAATAAAGATTCGGATATATCTCTTGCTCAAAAGGTTCTAGCTTCGTATGTTCCATCGATAACAGTATCGAAGCGTAAAGACGAACTCGAAATGATAATCACTACTATAGAAAACCTACTTGATGTCGAGAGAAAAAAAATTTTTGGTAAGAGCCGTAAGAAAAATGTTGTACTTGCCAGACAGGTATTAATCTATATACTTAAAAATGATTTTGGCAGGTCGATAACCGAGATCGGTAAGTTAATTAACAGGACCCATTCTACGGTGATTCACTCGTTGAAAAAAATAGAAAAGTCAATTTCTTCTAATGAAGATCCATCATTATCAAATACTGTTAATACTGTTGTAGAGAAGGTCATGGCTGCATCAGCGGCCTCATAATGATCGAAAGTTATGTTCATCCTTTTGTTTTCTTCTCATTAAATGATTTAAACCTGTCGCGGGAGATTTGTTTTCATATAACACCCTATATACTTCTTCAGAAATAGGTAATTCAATTTGTTTTTCTAGCGATATATTGTGTATAGCTTTTGATGTAGGTACGCCTTCAGCAACGCACTTCATATTGTTCAATATATCGTTTATTTTGTAACCTTCGGCGAGTTTTTGACCTACATAACGATTTCTACTGTATCTACCCGTGCATGTTACAACAAGGTCGCCAACTCCAGCGAGCCCCATGAACGTCATTTCATCTGCATTGAATCTTATTCCAAGCTTCGTCATCTCGGCGACGGATCTGGTTATCAATGCTGCTTTTGTGTTAAACCAGCCACCCATTCCATCAATAATTCCAGCTGCAATGGCGAAAACATTCTTTTGAGCGCCAGCCAGTTCGGTACCTATAACATCACTGGAGCTATAGACACGGAAATAATCAACATTAAAAATATCCCTGACCATTCTTGCAGTTCCAATGTTGTGCGAGGCAACTACTACACTGGTAGGAATACATTTTGTAACCTCTTCAGCATAGCTTGGACCTGATAAAACAGCGTACTTGCACACGTTTTTTTCCATGAAAATTTGTGAAGGTCGTTTCAATGTTGACATTTCTATTCCCTTTGAAAGATTCACAACAATTTTGTTGAGAAGATTTGTTTTTTGATAAACCTGACTTATAAATTGAACAGGCACTGCATTAAAAAGTATTTTACAACGCTCTATCACTTCAACAATGTTTGAACTGAACTGAACTCTATCAGGGAAATGTAATCCTTCTATATAGTTGCTCTGACGCGTCCTTTCCAGCTGAGATTTTACCTTTTTTCTTCTGACCCACAATAGAACGTCGTTTCCGCTATCGGAGAGAACTTTAGCTATTGCACTGCCCCAGCTACCCGCACCTATTACTGCTATCATTTTTGAACCTCTCCCAAGTAAAAGACAGCCCTTTTAACAGAGGGGGTTCTAAAAGGCAGACCGTTACTATCCAGGGAGATTATCCAATTATTATCGTCTTTCTGTCTTATTTCTATGAAAAAACGCTGTTCAAAATAATTATCCACTGTTATGGTTTTAATAAGGTATTTATTTTTTTGTGCACTGTGAAATAATTCGACATATTTGAAGAAGATTGAGCCTTTGCTGAAAGTTTTCCCTATTACATTTTGCAATTGATCGTTATTGATTTTTTCAATATGTACGTGAGGCATATCCGTACCTCCTGCTATTTTCTGAATATTTTTGTTTTTTTCTTTGACTGCATGAAGGTGGTAAATATTCTTTCTTTGTTCTCTCCATTTTCTTTCGTATTTTGTGTTTATCATGGGTGGGTTCAAATCAAGGTTTATATGTGAAAAACAGCCATTTTCCTTTAAGCTAACTTCGAATTGCTTTGTGAAATTGGCATGATCGGAGTAAATACTTACAAAACCATGGCTTTTAAGTGCTGCCACAAGACTCTCAGTGAAACTATTATTATTAAGTCTTCTCTGGCGATGTCTTTTCTTTGGCCAGGGGCAGGGGAAGTTCATATAGATGCCATCAAGATTTTCATCGAACAATTCTCTATTAGCAAATTTGGCGTCACACATAATTACAGCGATGTTATCTATATGCAGGTCTTTGATTTTTTTGAGTAACTTCGTTACAGATGTTAACGACAGTTCTATACCGATAAATGCAGCTTCTTGATTTGAGATTGCCTTTTCTATTAGAAATTCTCCGCTGCCAAAACCAATTTCAGAATAAAACTGAGTTTGTCCCGGAAAGATTGTATGCAGTTCTAACGGGATTTTTCTATATCTCGGATCAATGAAATACTTAATTTCCAAGTTTTTTACACCAATAATTTTCACCTTCTTAGTTAATATGTTGAAATTAATTACATGTTAGACGTTAAAATCGAATTTTTGTAGTTTATAAATGCATTACAAGTGTTATAATACTGATAAATTCAC
>JASMTM010000190.1:0-5448 GCA_041694295.1 Petrotogales bacterium | reverse complement strand
GGATATACTTAAAGATTTACTTGATGAGCTTAATATTGAACACAACATTGAATAACTATTTCACGTAACCCGTTTCAATTTTTGATTTAACGATTTTTAGTTTTCTTGGAATGTCAATATTATAAGGGCAACGGTCAGTGCAAATATTGCAGTCAGTACATTTATCTACACCGGGCTCTAACAATTGATATTCCCTTTTGGCAACATCTTCATTTTGGAACCAGTGAGCCAATCTATCACTCAATGCATAATCTGCAGCGCCTTTAACTACTCCATCAAGCATCTGTCTATCATATCTGCCTTCTGCAAGGAAGAATCTGGGTATATTTATATTCTCCGGACAGGGTAGACATTTCATACATTGCCTGCACACATAATTCCCGAGTTCAGGAGCATTTTCAAATAGTTCTTCAAGTCCTTCTTCATCATAAGGCTCAATATCCAACAAAGAGATGTCTTGCTCTAGCTGTTCAAGAGAATTTATCCCCGCTACTATGCAATCAACTGGCAGTGTTTTGACATATCTAAATGCATTTTCCACGTTTTTATATAAATAACCATCAGCAAGAAATTTCATGGCCAAAATTCCCATCTTTTCTGTTACTGCATAGGGAATTACTTTTGTCTCAATTTCAGGAAAATTAAATCTGTCAAAGTAATTCATCTGGGTCATAAAAACGTCAAAATCATATTCCTTTAAAGCTCTCAGTAACGTCCCACCATAACCATGACTGGTGATTCCAACATATCTTACAAGACCTTCTTTTTTTGCCCATTCAACAGCTTTAAGTCCACCTTCAGGTGAAATAAGCCGCTCCCAGTCTTCATCATTTGTAACACTATGTAGAAAAAGAATATCCACATAATCTCTTTTTAGATTTTTCAAGCTTTGTGTCAGTTCTTTTTTCAGACCCCGTTCATCTCTTCTTCCCGATTTTGTGGCAACAATAACATCATTTTTTGGAAGCGTTTTACCCAGCTTCGTTTCTGATACGCCTTCACCATATGCATGGGCTGTTTCAAAATAATTACCTCCAGCATCGATATATCGTTTCACTATCTCATTAACCGTCTCCTGCTCAATTTCCAGTAGATGGAATCCACCAAGTCCCAATTCAGCAATTTTAATATCAGTCTTTCCCAGTCTGTTATATTTCATATTAAAGCCCCCTCTTAACAATATTAGCAGAAAGCAACCTGTAAGCTGAAATCACTTTCTTACTTATAAATCTTGATATAATGAATCTAAACTATACATGAGGTGGAAAAATGTGCCGAATGCTTGTAATGAAATCTAAAACTAATGTAGAAGCCAGAGAATACTTTAATTCACTAAGCAAAATGGCTTACTCTGGAAAAAACAATCCTCATGGGGACGGATACGGTTATTTAGTGTTATCAAATGGTTTTATGGAATACAAAAAATTTATCAATCACATCTGGGAAACTGATTTCCCATCAATAAAGTGTAACTTCGCCATAATTCACGCAAGAAAGGCTTCTCCCGGTTACAAAGTAAATCTAGATCATGTTCATCCCTTCTTATGTGAACTAAAGGGGAAAACCTTCGCTTTTATGCACAACGGAACTATTTACGGGATGAAAGAAAGGAATGGTATGATAGACAGTCAATTCTACTTCAATATTGTCATTAAATATCTTTATAATCATTCACCCGGTGAAGCGCTAAGAAGGGCAGCACTGAAAATAGAGGAGCAATTTAAATACACTTCTCTTACATCAATACTTACAGATCTAAACAATGTTTGGGCTTTAAAGAAAAACAATTCTGAAACAGATGATTACTACAATCTTTTTTTCAACAATAGCGGTAATACTCAAATTATTTCAAGCGAACCCATGGAGAAATATGGAAAGCTCTTTTCTCCTTCTAAAGAGCTAACGAACAAGGAACTACTCATTTTTTGAGGAACTGTTTTGCTATTTCATGTAAACTCTTTAAAGAAATCCTCATTTTGATTTATAATGTAAATACGCAACATATTGGAGGTGTTATCAATGTCAGGACCTGCTGAACAGGGTGGTCCATTAGAGTTATTTTACATGCTTGCGAAATATGGTGGTTTGGCTTTACTGATAATAGGTATTGCTTTGCTTATATATTCTTTTGTAGGAATTATAGGCGCTCCACCTGTTGCTTTAATGAATACATTTTTTATCTTGGGACTTCCCGGGCTAGTTATGATTTTTATCGGTCAGGCAATTATGAGAGTTGCTTCTGAAAAACTTGAATATCAGAAAGAACAATCAGGAAAATTTGCTCAAAATCAGGAAATGCAACCGGAAAATAAAATCCTGCCTTCAGAAAAATTTGACTATCAGGAACTGAAAACAAAGAAATCTTCAACCTATGTCAGATGTCATAAATGTGATGCTGAAAATGAAACTGGTGCTAGAACATGCAAGAATTGCGGAGCTTCATTAACTGGAAAAAGACTCTGTACTTATTGCAGAAAACTGAACGAACCAGATGTAAGATTCTGTAAGAATTGCGGTCATGATTTCGAATTGATGTAGCTTTAACATTAATCTGGAGGTGGGACTGGATTGAATCGTAAAGTAAGTGACAATTCCATTGAAATAAAAAATGTCACAAAAATCTTTGACCAGGATTTTGTAGCTGTTGATAATGTCTCTCTTTCCATAACAAGGGGAGACTTTTTTTCTTTGTTGGGACCCTCTGGGTGCGGCAAAACAACTCTATTGAGAATCATTGCCGGTCTGGAAGACCCGTCTGAAGGACTGGTTTATCTAAATGGCAGAATAATCAACAACATTCCTTCCCACAAAAGAGAGGTAAACACCGTTTTCCAAAACTACGCTCTTTTTCCACATCTGACAGTTTTTGAAAATATCGCTTTCAGTCTTAGGTTGAGAAAAGAAAAGGAATCAACTGTAAGAAAAAGGGTCATGGAAATGATCGAATTGACCAAGTTAACAGGACAGGAAAATAAAAAACCCGCACAACTTTCAGGTGGGCAAAAACAAAGGGTAGCCATTGGTAGAGCTCTAATAAATCAGCCTTCTGTGCTGTTACTGGATGAACCTCTAGCTGCACTCGACGCCAAATTAAGGCAGCATATGCTGCTGGAACTTGATACAATCCACGACGAAGTTGGTATAACGTTTATCTATGTTACGCATGATCAAAGCGAAGCCATGTCTATTTCCGATCATCTTGCAGTAATGAATCATGGAAAAATAATACAGTATGGTACTCCTCCTGAAGTCTATGAAAGCCCCGTGAATACGTTTGTTGCAAATTTCATAGGAGAAACCAATTTTTTCACAGGTAACGTTTCTAATGTAAATAAGGAATATATTGAACTTGACACGGATAGATTTGGAGAAATCTTATGTTACAAAGATCTTGAAGTGGAAAAAGGTCAAAATGTTAAAGTATCACTAAGACCCGAAAAAATAAAAATCACGAAGAAGGCTCCTAAAGAATATGCCAACCAGAAACTTAATATATTCGAAGGTGTTGTAGAAGATACCATTTACCTTGGGAATCAAACAAAATACACGGTAAGAATAAATAACTCATACATAAAGGTTTTTAAACAACATATAAGATATCTTCTTGACGAAGATATTATAGAGTGGAAAGATAGGGTTTATATCTGGTGGTTTGCAGATGACAGTTATATTTTAAATGAAGGAGTGCAATAATTGTCACAGAAAAACAAAACGGGTTTTTTTATTTCTCTACCCGGTATAATCTGGTTAACCTTACTTTTTCTTATTCCAACACTAATAATTGTTGTATATAGTTTCCTAACACCGGGAATATATGGTGGTGCCACTCTACCTCTTTCTTTTGAATCATACACAACAATGCTGTCAAACCCTGGTTTCTGGTTATTGTTATGGAAAACCACATATATTTCTGTAATTGCAACGTTGATAACTCTACTTCTCGCATTACCAATATCCTATTATATTGCAACCTCAAAAAACAAGAACTTTTTACTTATGCTAATTATTATTCCTTTCTGGACAAACTTCCTTGTAAGAGTATTTGGCTGGATGGTTGTCCTGGGAAGAAATGGTCTGGTAAGCTGGTTGCTAAATTTCATGAGAATAACAGAACATCCAGAATCCTTTATGTACAGACCTTCTACGGTTATTCTGGTTATCGTTTACATGTATCTGCCTTATATGATTCTGCCAATATACAGTTCCATAGAAAAGTTCGATTTTTCGCTCCTTGAAGCTGCTATGGATCTTGGATCTACAAAATTAAAGGCTCTATGGAAGGTTATGCTTCCTTCAATTAAAGGGGGGATAATAGCAGGTATAATTCTCGTGCTTATTCCTGCCCTTGGATCCTACGCCATTCCAGAACTCGTTGGTGGAAAAGATGGGGCTATGCTGGGTAATTTGATAGCGAGGCAACTTACAGTTGCTCGAAATTGGCCTTCCTCATCAGCGATTTCAATGATTTTTCTCTTGATATCAGCTCTGGGTTTACTGATTTATTTGCGAATAACGAATATTCAATATAAAAGGCAAAAAGCCTACGAAGACTACATCAGTAGCAATGGTGAAAACATATGAGTGACTACAAAAAAGTAATTGGTAAGCGGCGATTTTCTTTGATCTTTTCCATATTGGTAATTCTGTTTCTTTATCTGCCGGTAATAACGCTGATTGTATTATCATTCAATCAATCTCGTCATGGAGTTTTGTGGACAGGATTCACTCTAAAATGGTATCGTGATTTATTCAGTAATGCAGATGTTTGGCGGGCATTTTTAAATACGGTAATAATTGCACTTTCTTCTGCCGCAGTGGCCACAGTACTTGGCACGCTCTCAGCGATAGGTATTTACTGGCATAGCTTCAAAACCAAAAAATACTTTCAAGGACTTATATATACCCCATTAATAATCCCGGATATCCTCATGGGTGTTTCCCTACTATTATTTTTTGTCGCAATAAATGTTCAGTTGGGGTTAATCACAATCTTTCTCGCACATGTGACATTCTGTATTTCATATGTAACACTAATAGTAATTGCACGGCTTCAGGATTTCGATTATACAGTTGTAGAGGCAGCCAAAGATCTTGGTGCAACAGGCTCACAAACATTTTTTAGAGTTATCATTCCCCTTATTTCACCTGGCATTGTCGCTGGTTTTCTATTAAGTATCACACTCTCCATAGATGATTTTGTCATTACATTTTTTGTTGCTGGTCCTGGTTCTACAACATTACCATTGAAGATTTTCTCAATGATAAAGTTTGGTGTATCACCAGAAATAAATGCATTATCTACATTACTTCTGGGATCTGCACTGGTTTTATCTACAATAGGCATAAGGTTTAGAAAGATTATTTTCACCTAGGGAGGTGTTTGTATGAAAAAAGTATTCATTGTCCTGTTTTTGTTTATTATGGTAGCTATTCCTGGCGTGAGTGAAA
>JASMTM010000189.1:0-3031 GCA_041694295.1 Petrotogales bacterium | reverse complement strand
TGATCATAAGGGCTGCATCTGCCTCGATAGTTGTTTCAAGAGGAATTTCCGTATCAAAGGGATCATCTACGGATATTACTTCAAGTACATCCCCTATAAATTGCTCGCTGAAAAGTTCAGCAAAGTAGTCATTGTAAAGCTTATTAACCGTCCCCTTAAATATTATCACCTTGGTGATGCCATCTCCAGCTATTTCCTTGGCAAAAGCGTTAACTATTAGGTCATCAGAAATACCAAGCGTACAAAAACGTTTACTTATTCCAATAACCTTTGGAGATGTTACCGCAGGTGCTATTGCATATAAATCATATTTCTCCAGAAGTGGAATCAAGGATGAAGCCTGAGTGCTGCTTCTTGGTCCAATAATTATTTTAATTCCGTTACTTACAAATTTTTTTAGGGATGCTTCAAGATCTCCATTGTTTATTGTTTGTGTCATTATTTCAATATTAGAATTGCTATCACTTTTTGCATCTTCAACTCCCTGAAGAGTTCTCGTACCAACTTCATATAAAACCCCTATTACAGGATGTTGAAAGCTGATATAAACAAACACAAATGAGATAATGGTAATTATTATAAGAAGACTTATTATTAACTTTTTACTAACCATATCTTCTAGTCTTTTATCTGACATAGTATCTGTATTATATAATAAATTTAATCATTTAATTAAATAAAAAACTGACCAGCACATGCTGGTCAGCTGACTGAATGATTATTTTATTTATATGTTATGTTCTTCAATAAAAGAATCCAGTATTTGTTCAAGTGTTGGCTCTCCGATTTCCTGTAGCTCATATCTAACTCTGACTGCAGGTTTGTCAATGTCTATAACCCTTCTAAGATCTATTGGAGTTCCAATGATAACAAGCTCTGCATCTGACTTGTTTATGGTCTCTTCCAGCTCTTTCATCTGTTTATCCCCGTAACCCATAGCTGGAAGAATTTCGCTTAAATGGTTATATTTATTGTATGTATCCACGATTGAACCAACAGCATATGGTCTTGGATCGATTATTTCTTTGGCTCCATATTTCCTTGCTGCCACCCATCCTGCACCATATTCCATTCCACCATGTGTTAATGTGGGACCATCTTCAACAACGAGAACCTTTTTACCCTTAATTGATTTGCTATTCTCAACTACTAAGGGAGATGCTCCATCAACCACTACTGCATCAGGATTGTATTTAGAAATATTTTCCCTTACCTCGTCTATACCTTCTGCGCTGGCTGTTTCTTCTTTGTTGATAACAACAACATCTGCCATCATAAGGTTGGCCATTCCTGGATAGTAACTTAACTCATGTCCGGGTCTGTGTGGGTCAGCAACTGTTATATACAGATCAGTATGGTAGAAAGAAAAATCATTGTTTCCTCCATCCCAGAGAATAACATCTGCATCTTCTTTTTCTGCTTCTCTCAAAATTGCTTCATAATCAACACCAGCATAAATAATTGAACCTCTATCAATATGTGGTTCATATTCTTCACGTTCTTCTATGGTACATTCATGCTTGTCGAGGTCGGAATAATCTGCAAATCTCTGTACCTTCTGTTTTACCAGGTCACCATAGGGCATGGGATGTCTTATGGAAACTACCTTTTTGCCTTTTTCTCTGAGGATATCAAGAACTCTTCGCGTTGTCTGACTTTTTCCACACCCGGTTCTTACAGCACAAACAGAAATAACGGGCTTTGAAGATTTCACCATTGTCTTGTCAGGACCCAGTAATACAAAATTTGCACCGTTTGCCAGAACAATCTCGGCTCTCTCCATTACATACTGATGTGGTAAATCACTGTAGGAAAGAACTACATCATCAACTTTTAACTCTTTTATCAGTTCGGGAAGTCTGCTTTCTGGTAAAATGGGAATTCCATCGGGATAATTTTTGCCTGCAAGTTCTGCAGGATACTTTTTATCATCGATTCCTGGAATTTGGGTTGCTGTAAATGCAACTACTTCGTAATTATCGTTGTCACGATAATAAGTGTTGAAGTTATGAAAGTCTCTACCAGCTGCACCAAGTATCAGTACTCTTTTCTTTGACACCTAATTCACCTCCGTTTATTTTATTACTGAATTGATTCTAACAATAAAAACAATGATGAGTAAAAAGGAATCCTTACGAATCTATGGCCTCTATTAAAAATAATCAGCGTCTAACGCTGTTATGCATAACTATACAGAACTATACGTAAAAAGCTATCCACCACGCACATTTTCTACAATAACTACGGAAGCTTCTTTTGAAATATTATCATTTTTCTCCATTTTTTTCCCGTCAGCCAGGACAACAACCTGTCTTATTTCTATATTCAACTTATTCAAAAGTTCATCAACAGATAATTCTTTACCAAAAGACCATATTTTTTTATTATACAAAACTCTCAATGGTACCTCCTGGACCAGAAATGGTTGACCATGATAATTACAATTTTCTTTGAAAGTTATTCTGTAAATTAATTACAGACAATTTCCTGTTTATTCTACCATACCAGTCCGAATTAATCTTCTCACGTTGTTCATTGAAAGAGGTCAACCACTGTGCTAAAATTAGTTTTGCGGGGAGTAGCGCAGATGGAAGCGTGTCTGCATGGGGCGCAGAAGGTCGCTGGTTCAAGTCCAGTCTCCCCGACCAAAAAGCGGAGGATAATTCCTCCGCTTTTCTACTTGATATTTATCAGTAACCCACTTATTCTATTTCTACCAGTATGTCATCCATTATATAAGGATCTTCTTTTGTTCCGCCACCGAAATGATAGGCCTTGGGTTCCGGATACAGATCACGATACTTCGCTTCGATTCCGTCGAAGTCCCAGGTGGTGATATAAAACTTATAACCTTCCAGGCTTTCCTGTCTATCAAGAAGCTCTCCCGAGATTATCAGTGTTACTTCATTTTTCATCTTATCCGTTTTAACAAGAGGTGTTGGTGAAATAGGGGTTCCAAAATTATCCGGACCACTTCCATCAGATGAATAGGCGACTATGGACCATCCATTTGCAAATATGAAGTAATCCC
>JASMTM010000188.1:0-3637 GCA_041694295.1 Petrotogales bacterium | reverse complement strand
TTTTGGAAGAAAGATCATTGCAACAATAATAATAGCCATATTTGTTGTGACGTACCGAGAGACGATAACAGCAGCAGAAGTTGTCAGATTAATGCCCCGTGCTGTTAAATCGTAAACCTGATAGGGCTGTCCTCCAACTGCCAAGGGTGTAATGTTGTTAAAGTACTGCATAAGGAAGTTATTTACAAACCCATCTCTGAACCTAAATTTTATTCCAAAAATTCTGAATAAAAGGACGATTCTTAAAGCGTTTATGCTATGAGCACCTATTAACAGTCCGATTGCACCAACAATCCAGTACCACTTTAGTTCAAGAAAATATGATAGTTCAAGATCTTTGCCTATAAATGCGAATATGGCAAGCATGACAACGATGCTGATGAAAATAGCATAGAAAATATTTTTATAAGAAACCTGCTGCTCGTTTTTTGGAGTTTTTACAGGATCTTTTTTAATTCCTTCGGTGTTATCTTTATTGTTTTCGTTCATACTTCCCCCTGTAAGTGTTGTACGTTGCGATTATATCATTCGATGAGTTAAAAATTTGGCATGATAAAATTAAATGATATATAAATTTTGAAAGGAGTGAAACTGATGAAAAGAATGCTTATGATGATTTTCGTTTCGTTTGTTGCAGTAAGTTTAATTGCTGGGATACCAGGGTTAAACCTTTATTATGGCAATCTTCATTCGCATACAGGTTATTCAGATGGCCAGAAGACCCCAGAAATAGCCTTTGACTATGCGAAAAACGTAGCTGGAGTTGATTTTCAGGGTGTAACTGATCATGCTCATTACTTTCAGCAATTATTGAAGGATGGAAGAAACAAATATGAAGCAACGAGAGAAGCTGCTCTTCAAGCAACAACAGATGACTTTCTTGCTATGGCTGGTTTTGAATGGACCGCTACTGGCTGGGGGCATATTAATGTATACGATACGGAGAACTGGACAGATCGAGACAAATCGCCAAATCTGGATATGCTTTACAACTGGATAATAGAGAATGAGGCTCTGGCAATGTTTAACCATCCCATTGATACCTTTGGTAAATTTGAAGAATTCAAATACGATCCTGAAGCAGACAATTATATTAATCTAGTAGAGGTTGGAAATGGTAACTGGTATAAAGGTGACACAATAAATGAAGAAATGTTTGAAGCGGTAAAGGTGGCCTTTGCCAAGGGATGGCATCTGGGAACAGCGGTAAATCAAGACAATCATGACCCAAATTGGGGGAACGCCAACGATTCAAGAACCGCAGTATACTCTCCTTCGCTTTCAAGAACTACATTTATTGAAAGTCTAAAGCAGAGGAGAACGTATGGCACTGAAGATAAGGATGTTGTAATTGAACTTGTAGGAAATGGACTCCCACTGGGTTCCATTATTTATGACAGTGAAGTGCTGATTCTTTCCATTAATATTGAAGAAACAGAAGACGATCCCATTGGCAAGGTTTATCTGTACAATCGAGAAGGAATTTACAAAGAATTTGAAGTAAATAGCAATGTTTTCACTTATGAAGAAATAATTCCCGTAGAAAGTGGCTACAATTATTATTTTGTTCATATTGTTGAAGAAGATGGACAGGAGGCAGTTAGTACTCCTGTATGGATACAGGCTTCAGACAAAACCTATCTGCACAATGCGCAGATATATACCGAAAGTGTAAAGCCTGGAGAAACAGTTAAAGCAAGAGTTCAGCTTTCAAACTTAAACAGCAGTAGCAAGATTTTTTCTGTTAGAGTGAAGAACTCCAAAGGGTTGACATTGTATTCAGAAAACTACAGGATTGATGCTCTGGAAGCAAAAACATATCCCATTAGTTTTACAGTGGAATCAGAAGAGGATTCCGAGCTTCATTTTTATGTAAACAACAAGCTCTACGACGTTGCCAAGATAAATGTAAGGTCAGCTGATTCGTTGAATGTGGTCATTGATAATACCCATGACAATTTCTCTTCAGACAAAAGAGAAATATTAAAAACTTCTCTTGAAAAGTCTGGACACGGATTTAATGAAGCAATTAGAAAGCTTGACAGTAGTTATTTTAAGGATACCGATGTTTTCATAATGCCATTACCCGGAGAAGAAGGTTTCTTTGAAGCCATGAAGAAGTTTAAACCGGAAAATATTGAACTGATTAAGAATTTCGTTAATAATGGCGGAACACTGGTTATTCTTGGGAATGGCACGGAATTAAGTGATTCTGTGATTGAAACCTATAATACTTTGCTCGAAAATCTGGAAATTGACGTACGTTTTGGAGCTTCTACTGAAAGCGGTAAAGTAGACGTTGATGATTATTATTTTGATGGTTACAGAGAATTGCAAAACGCAGATCTTAGATTTGAAAAGACTTACGGTAACGGAAATATAATTATTTTTGCTGGAGACCCCTTTACAGACGATGTTATTGAAGAAAACAAAGATCTCCTTTCTGAAATTATGAAAGTTTCAAGTATAGTGAAACCTGTGGAAGAAAAGCCTAAATCTACAGTGCTTATAGACATTGGACACGGTAATGATTATTCTAGTGATAAATTGACTGCGTTCACAGCGGATATAAATAAAATGGGTTATCAAAGCGAATATCTGAAAGGTGAAATTACTTCTTCAAAATTGGAAAACGTTGATTTGCTGGTTTTAATGGATGCTACAGGTTATACTGAAAAAGAGTATGATCTCATCAATAAATTTTTTGATAATGGTGGAAATCTACTTATTACGGGTAAATCGGATTTTAGGAATGAAAGTCACCCTCGGGTTATGAATAAAATACTGGAAATGATTAATTCAAATATCAGAATAAATGATGATCAAATTGCAGATGAAACGGATAATTATGGAGCAATCTATAAAGTTGAAATAAGTAATTTCCCTGAGAGCCCATTTAAATTAGAAGATATCAGCAAAATAGATGTTTATAGTGGATGTACACTTGTAATAAAAAATGGTCAAAAAGTGCATATCTTCGCGAAAGGTGATAATGATACAAAGAGTCTTGACGAGGACGGAAACAATGATGCAGTTGAAGTAGATGAAGCTATTTTTGCTGCAGGAGAAATAATCGGAGACTCCAAAGTAGCAGTCTTTGGCAAAGCTATTTTTAGTGACTATGACTACAAACATCCAAAGAACGAAAATGATATATTTGTTAAGGCTGTTATAAATTGGCTTTTGAAACATTAAGTTAACAAATAATGTGTGGTTTATGAACAGTGTTATGATATAATAATTTTCGTTGTTAACAGAAAACTTTGTTAGGAGGTGTGGCAATGTACAGATTTGTAGCATTTGATAGAGCAAGAATCCAGATTTCTGGAGTAGTAACAACATGCCACGCCCTGGAGTATACTGGAGGGTATTCGCCTGTATACTAACGATAGAACCTTTATAGATATCGGGGCCGTGGCGTAAGTCACGGCCCTTTTTATTTGGGAAACTTTTGGGAGGTGATGGAATGTTTTACAGTAACAAAAAGCGTTTTGTAGGAGTTGTAGTTGAAAATCGTGATTGTAAGTCAGGTATGTGTTTTTCAGACATGAGCAGGAAGGTTCACCATCACCTTAATGGAAAATTTAATTCTGGTAATGGTGTATCTTAAAAGAGTTTATTTGAAAGGGGTGATTTG
>JASMTM010000187.1:0-5525 GCA_041694295.1 Petrotogales bacterium | reverse complement strand
TACTCCATTGACACTGCAACTCTTTCTAAACTAAAGGTTGCGATATTCTTGTTGTGCTGTTTCGCATTCCCAGAAAAATATATTCTATTGTTTTTGACGTCTTTGATTTTTAATTCTATAACGAGATCTTCATTTAATTTTGCCGGGTTCTCATGTTCAACTTTTGTTTTAGATACAACAAAAATTGTGTTTCCATCTATGTGTTCTGACAGCATTTCTAGTGAACATCTGTATATAAGTTTCATTAAGCCACTTGTTGACAGCAAATCAAAAACAACTACACTCGAGTATTCATCCCATTTTAATTCTGGTTCATCAAGACTTAACGTAAAACTATCAATCTTATTTTTAAGATCTTCTAGTTTTTCCATTTCCGTCATCTTCTTTGTCTTTCTCTTTATCATTTTCTGAAACTACTTTGGTACCACTTTGTTCTTGTGATTCTTCTTCATTATTTTCATCATTTTCCTTTGTCTGTTCATTATCTTCTTCTAGTTCATCTTCTCTGTAGTAATTTCCTTCTTCTTCAAGTCCAATTAACTTAGCCAGTTCTTTCCCAGTAATTGTTTCTTGATCGATCAATTTATCAGCGGCTTCATCGAGTTTATCCTTATATTTTTCCAGAATTTCTTTGGCTTTTTCATATGTATCCATAATCACTTGTTTTACTTCGTTATCTATCTCACTTGCAATCTCTTCACTGTAATTTCTCATCCTTGTTAATTCTTTTCCAAGGAATACTTCATTTTCTTCTCTACCCCAAGATATTGGTCCAAGTTTTTTACTCATTCCGAGCTGACAAATCATTCTCCTGGCAATGTCAGAAGCTCTTTCCAGATCGTTGGCTGCTCCAGTAGTTATCTCATCAAAAACAAGTTCTTCTGCAGCACGACCTCCCAACATTTGAGATAAATTATCCATTAATTCACTCTTTGAAACAATGTATTTATCTTCTGTGGGAAGACTTTCCGTATAACCAAGAGTCGAAGTCCCTCTCGGTATTACAGTAACTTTGTGAACTGGATTTGCGTTCGGTAAAGAAAGTCCAACTATTGCATGTCCTAACTCATGGTAAGCAATAATCCGTTTTTCTTTAGGATTCATTATCCTTGATCTTTTAGCGGGACCTGCTATCACTCTGTCTATTGCTTCTTCAAAGTCATGTAACGTTATTATACGAGCTTCTTTTTTAGCTGCAAGAATAGCTGCTTCATTTACAAGATTTTCCAAATCTGCACCCACAAAACCAGGTGTTCTTCTTGCAAGCAACTTAATGTCCACATCCGGGTCAATTGGTTTTCCTCGCATGTGAATCTTTAATATTTCCTCACGACCTTTTACATCAGGTGGATCAACAACCACTTTTTTGTCGAATCTACCAGGTCTGAGGAGCGCATGGTCTAAAATATCGGGTCTGTTTGTTGCTGCCATAATAATAACATCAGTTTTTGGGTCAAATCCATCCATCTCCACAAGTATTTGGTTTAATGTTTGTTCACGCTCATCATGGCCTCCACCAAGGCCAGCACCTCTTTGTCTTCCTACAGCATCAAGTTCGTCGATAAAAATAATTGCAGGAGCGCTTTGTTTTGCATGATTGAACAAATCACGTACCCTTGCAGCTCCAACACCTACAAACAATTCAACAAAATCAGAACCACTAATGAAATAAAAAGGTACATCAGCCTCTCCAGCAACTGCTCGTGCTAGAAGAGTTTTCCCCGTACCGGGCTTTCCTACAAGAAGTACACCTTTGGGCATTCTGGCACCTGTTCCTTTGAAGAGGTCAGGATTTTTTAGATATTTAACCGTTATCTCCAGTTCCTCTTTTGCTTCATCCACACCCGCTACGTCTTTAAAGGTAACTTTCTGTTCATTAGATAAATATTTTTTTGCAGGACTTTTCGTGAAGCTGAACGCTTGAGAATTTCTTCCTGAAAATGATCTCATTGCAAAGAACCAGATAAAAATTATTATTGCAAGAGGAATTATTGTACCCAGGATATTAACCCAAAACATTGAACTTCCTGAAGGTTCGAACTTCACCCTTACTCCATTATTTGAAATTTCATCAATAAGGTTCTGAAATTTATCAGTAGAAATCATTTGTGGGGCAACATACGTTTCTATGACTCGCTGTTGAGTATCAGTGGTTAATGTATATGTTATCTTTCCATCTTCATAAACAACCATTCTATCTATTTTGTTTGATTTAATATCGTCTACAAATTCACTGTATATAACAGTTTCTTTTGTATCTGAAGGATATAATCCTCTTAAGGCCAGAATCAGAAAAATACCAAATATTACATAAAAGAGAATCATACCAATTCTGGGTTTCTGGTTCACCGAACTACCTCCTTTCAAATGCTAAAACAAGTACTTTTTCGGAATCTTTTTTCACTAAACAACTTTGAGAGCTTTTTATTCCCGGAACCCAGAGTATTTCATCATCTCCATTTACCAGAACATATTGCTCATCAAAAAAACCTTTATAATCTGATTCAACAAGTATCCGTCTTACTTTTTCCTTTGATGACTTGCCAAAAGGAACGATCTCATCATCCCAATTCATATTCCTCAGTTTGAGTGGAAAAATGACGCAGTCTTTAGAACATAAACTGATATACTTTCCATCAATTTTATCCGGCCAGTTATTGTCTTCAGTTATCTTTATTACACCACCAGGAATTTCTTTGCGAAATGGTGTTTTATCAACTGAGTAAACTGCCTGTTCTTTCATAAAAGGTTCTTTATAAAAAAACACCTGTCCGCCGTAACCAAAAACTCTTAAATATTCCTTAAATTCTATGACCCAATTCTTTTTAGAAGCTTTAATCTGCTCCTGAACTGCACTTATTCGTTCTCGAGTTGGAGGATAGTTATCTTCAGAAAAATAAGTGATTATACTCCTTACTACTTCTGACAAAACAATATCATCTAGTCTTTTTAAATTTTCTAGATTTGCCACCGCTCTGTCTTTTCCCCAACGAACTGTTTTAATTACTTCCTCAACTCTTTTGTAAATATAATCATAGCTCTCCTTAACATTAAGGAAAAATCTCCATATCGAATTCTCAACCGAAGGGTTAAGCTCTTTTAATAATGGTATAATTTTAAGCCGAACAAAATTCCTGTCAAAGACCTTAAGATAGTTGCTTTTGTCAGTTTTAAAATTGATCATATTGATTGTAACATAATCTTCTATCTCTTGCACTTTCAATTTAAGGAAAGGTCGTATAAAACAATCTTCTACCGGTTTTAATCCAAGTATACCCTTTAGTCCTGTACCTCTAACAATTCGTAAGATAATATTCTCGGCAAGGTCATTTAGATGATGAGCAGTTGCAATTTTATCCATTCCAAATTTCTCTTTTGTTCCTATCAAGAAATTTCTACGTACCTTTCTCGCGGATTCTTCCGGAGAAAGACTTTTGTTTTTTTTCATGAATTTCTTTACATCTATTCGTTCGAAGTGAAATGGCACATCATGTTTTTCACAAATATCTTTTATCATCTTTGATTCATTGAGACCCTCGTTTCCTCTCAACATATGATCAAGATTCGCCACATGAATCGTGCAGACGAGTTCCTGATGATGTTTTATAAAGAAATCAAGCATTGCCATGGAGTCCTTACCGCCTGATATTGCAAGTAAAACTTTGTCCCCTTTTTCTATAAGACCCCATTCTTCTATAAAATCAATCGCTTCCTTTTCCAGAATGTGCATAGAATCACCACCAATAACAAAGCGCCCTTAAGGGCGCCTGGAGCCAACGAAGGGATTTGAACCCCCAGCCTGCTCATTACGAATGAGCCGCTCTGCCGGTTGAGCTACGTTGGCAACAGAGTTATTTTAACTCAGTTATGTAAAAGTGTCAATTTTTTACTTTGCGTAGGCTACGCTCCTTTTTTCTCTAATAACGGTTACTTTTATTACTCCCGGATATTCCAATTGTTCCTCTATCTTTCCTGATACATCTGCAGCTAATTTATCTGCAAGAACATCGTCTACTTTATCAGGTTCAACCATTATTCTTAGTTCTCTTCCAGCTTGAATTGCATAAGCTTTTTCAACATGGGAAAAGCTGTTAGCAATATTTTCAAGATTTTCAAGTCGTTTTATGTACATTTCAAGCGATTCCCGTCTAGCACCCGGTCTTGCAGCAGATACCGCATCAGCTGCAGCAACAAGAACAGCTTCAGGGGTATGGGCTTCTACATCACCGTGATGATGTTGTATCATATTTATTACATCTTCTTTTTCGTTATAGCGCCTTGCAAGATCTCCCCCAATTACTGCATGAGAGCCTTCTATCTCATGATCGACAGCTTTTCCAATGTCATGCAATATTGCTCCACGTTTAACTCTTTCAACGTTTAATCCCAGTTCTGAAGTCATTAATGTCGCTATCTGAGCTACTTCTATAGAATGTTTCAAAACATTCTGCCCGTAACTTGTTCTAAACTTCAGTCTACCTATCAGTTTCACCAGCTCAGGATGCATGGAAGGTATACCCACCTGCATCAATGCATCCTGACCTGCTTCTTTTATTTCCATATATATCTCTTTTTTTGATTTTTCATATATCTCTTCTATTCTTGTTGGATGTATCCTTCCATCTTCCACAAGTGTTTCAAGAGTTCTTGTAGCAATTGCTCTTCTCAGTGAATTGAAGCAAGATACTACGACCACTTCCGGTGTATCATCAATAATTAGATCTGCTCCAGTAAGTTTTTCAAAAGCTCTTATATTTCTCCCTTCACGCCCAATTACCCTTCCTTTCATTTCATCAGAAGGCAAACTGACCGTACTAACCGTGATGTCCCCCGTAGTGTCTGCTGCATAACGCTGTATTGTATTTACCAAAATCCATTTTGCATGCTTATCTGCTTCCTCTTCAAACTCTTCTTTTATTTGTTTATATCGTTGTGCGACCTCATATTCGTATTTCTTCTCAGCTCGTTCGAGCACAATTTCCTTAGCCTGCTCCTGTGTAAGCTCTGAAAGTTCATATATTTTCTTTTCTGCTGACTGCCTTATTTTTTCTGCCTCTTCCTTTTCTTTTTCAACCTCTTTGATCTTTGTCTCTAGATTAGATTCTTTCCTATCCAAATTATCTTCTTTTCGTGATAATCTATCTTCCCATTGTTTCATTTCTTCGCGTTCTTTTTTTAATTCTTTTTCCTGTTCTTCACGTAAACGATGTAGCTCTTCTCTGCCTTCAATAATTGTCTTTTTCTTTAAATGCTCGACTTCTTCTTTTGCTCTTTCTTTGATAGTTTCTGCATCCTGTTTTGCTAATTTAAGCTCAGCTCGAATTTTTTTATCAGCCCTTTTTCTGGCCAAAGGTAAAGAAATTAATATCCCTATCAAGCTTCCTAAAATTAACGAGACTATAATTGCGACAACTAATAACATTCATTTCGCTGGTATGTCTATATCCTTTATATATACCCGGTCCCTCCTTTCATGTCTAATTTTTCAAAGAACTAACTATTCCAATCCCTGTTTTTCTAACTCA
>JASMTM010000186.1:0-4998 GCA_041694295.1 Petrotogales bacterium | reverse complement strand
TTAGTTACCATAAGAGGACTAAGTGAACCAGAACATCTGGATAATTTCGAGGTAAAGAACAAGAACGGTAAAACACATGTATATACAGTAAAGAAGAGTCAAATTAAGGACTTCATGAAAAAACTCTCTGAAGTTGATTTTGAAGATGTTCAGATACGCAATCCTACGTTAGAAGAATCATTTATGGAGTTTTATCAGGAGGACATTTAAAGGTGGTTTTTACCAACGTATATAAAAAAGAATTGAAGTGGAACTTCTTAACTGTGATCATATGGACAGCTGTTTTTGTTGGCTTCTGTTTTTTGTACATTCCTTTGAGTGATGAATTATTGAAACAGGCAGACGAAATGATGAAATTTCTTGAAAAAATGCCACAATTTCTCTTGCAAATGTTCAACTTTGAAGCAGAAGTGATTTCAAAACCAGAGGGGCTGTTTGGCTCAGAAGGTATGAGTTTTGTCTATATACTTTCAGCAATATATGCAGCAATGCTTGCAGGTTCACTTTTTTCTAAAGAATTTGAAAACAAAACAATTGAGTATTTGCTAACTAAACCGGGAAAACGACTAACATTCTTTTTTTCTAAAGCTTCAGCAATGTACACATACATATTGTTTTTGAGTGCAGTTTTCACAATTTCAATGATGCAACTTTTTGCAGTATTTGTAAGTGGAGATTATAGCAACAAAGTGCTTCTTGGATTCGGTGTATATGCTCTTGCTGTACAAGTATTTTTTGGAAGTATTGCTGTCCTCATTTCAGTACTCACAAAAAAGGGTTCTTTAAATACCGCAATATCCATAGGTCTAACCATATTTATGTATTTTGGAGATTCGCTGGGAAGAAGCTTTGATCATCTAAAATGGATGGCAAAAATAAGCATATTTCACTACATTCCACTTACAGATACCATAATAGATGAAAAAATCTTCCTGGGTAATTCATTAATGATTATGGCAGTTGGTGGTGCAGTTTTATTGCTATCTTCCTGGGTGTTCAACAAAACCGATGTCAGCGTGTAAATTACTTTCTTTTTTATAATGCTTATTAAATAACCCGTGTATATTAACTAATTTGTAGCTTATGTACTGAGATCTGCTCAGCATATCCGCCTTCTCCTCAATTCGCAAATCAATGGTTTAGTGTTTTTGAATTTACGCACAACCCACAACGTACCACGTACAACGTGTCTTGAACGAAAGTACCGTCGATGGACGAAGCTTGCACCGGCAAGCGTTGGACGAAACGAAGTGATGGACGATGGACGTGTTCTTGTATTTAACTCTCGGATACTCGTCTTTTTGGTTCTTCTCGCCTTCTCGTTTCTAGTGTTTTGAACTTTACGAACAACGCACAACCCACTGACGTACCACGTATTTTTTAATTCGATGGACCAAGCGGAGCGTTGGACATGGTTTTATTTTTTTTACCAAACCCTAGAACCCGCTTTTTATTAGATTTTGCCTCTAGTTTTTTAAAATTCCTTCCTCGAGGAAGGTCCCTGCGAAGCAGGGGGAAGGTGTTCACTTGAACTTGAATTTTCTTTCGCTTTTACCAAACTCCATACCCTAGACCCCAAACCCGGTCTTTTATAAGATCTCGGTCTCTCGTTCTCTCGGTCCTTCTCGGATTTTCTTTTTCTAGAGTACTTGCTCTGTCTTAGCCACTTTGAGCGTAGCGGCTCCAAGCGTCTTGCTTTATCCATGATAATTATCTGGAATCCTCATGTTACATTAATTCTTTTAGGAGTAGGAACAGGAGTAGCAATACATCTATTTAAGCTGAATGCAATGAACGATGAAGAAATGGAAAACGCACAGATATTAGAAAAATATGTGACAAAGCTTGAAAAATCAGAGTAGATTTTTTTATCAGGTTTTAGGAAAGAACAAAAAACAAACTGGTAACAAAAGCCAAAGTAATGGATGCAGGAATATATCAGCATTAAACTATGTAACGATCAGATTTGAAAGTTATCAGGTTATAAAGCTGTTGATAATTTGCTATCATTAGTATAGAGAGTTATTTTGTCTTGAGATTGGAAAAAAGTAAGCAATTGTACAAAGCGAAGGGCAGTCCGGGTACTATAGTATAAAGTCAAATTAATTGTTTTAAATATTGCTAGAACTAACAATAGGCAAAAGAATTAGTGAAAGGAGGGATTTGATGCAAAATTTTACATTTCATAATGCAACAAAGATAATTTTTGGGAAAGGCACTGAGGAAAGAGTTGGAGAAGAGATCTCAAAATATGGGAAGAAAATCCTGTTACATTATGGACAAGGTAGCATTAAAAGAACTGGACTTTATGAAAAGGTTATCAGCAATCTTAAAGCTTCAGGAGTAGAGATATTTGAACTTGGTGGAGTTAAGCCAAATCCAAGATTATCGCTTGTAAAAGAAGGAATTGAGCTTTGCATAAACAATGACATTGATGCAATTCTCGCTGTTGGTGGTGGAAGTGTCATCGACTCGGCAAAAGCAATCGGTATTGGTATTCCATATGAAGGTGATGTCTGGGATTTCTATACAGGTAAGAGTGTGGTAGAAGAATCACTACCAGTAGGAGTGGTACTTACGATTCCTGCAGCTGGCAGCGAATCAAGTATGGGATCGGTAATAACAAATGAAGATGGCTGGTACAAAAGATCGGTCAATAATGTCAGGATGAGACCAAAATTTGCCATTATGAATCCAGAGCTAACCTTTACATTACCTGCCTACCAAACCGCTGTAGGTGCAGTAGATATTATGTCTCATGTAATGGAGCGTTATTTTACAAACACAAAAAACGTTGATTTCACAGATAGGCTTTGTGAAGCAACGTTAAGAACCATGATCACAAATACACCCATTGCTTTAAAAGAACCAAGGAATTATGATGCTAGAGCTGAAATTATGTGGGCAGGCACTATAGCGCACAATGATCTTTTAAGTACAGGACGTGTTGGTGATTGGGCAACTCATAAAATAGAACATGAATTGAGTGCGATTTACGATATAGCCCATGGTGGAGGACTTGCAATAATGTGGGCGCCATGGATGAGTTATGTTTACAAGCACGATGTAGAAAGATTTGCCCAGTTTGCATATAGAGTTTGGGATGTTGATCCGGATTTCAGAAATCCTGAAAAGATGGCGCTTGAAGGTATAAACAGACTAAAACAGTTCTTTTCGAGTCTTGGAATACCTGTAACATTAACAGAAGCTGATATCCCGGCAGATAAATTTGATGAGATGGCCGAAAAGGCTACTGAAGATGGCCCTATTGGGAATTTTGTTAAACTTAATAAAGAAGATGTGAAAAAGATTTACGAACTGGCAAAATAGTAGATAATATTAAAACAATTAATTGCAGGACACGACCCTTTTATATTGGGCTGTCTCTTTTTGAAATATTACATAATGAAAGTATCAACCCTGATCTGTATCCATCATTTAGCTGGGATGAGGGAATTGCTATTTGAATAAGTCTAATACTAGTACACGTTCATCACCATCAATATATTCTCCGGTGTCCACAAAACCAGCCTTTTTGTAAAATCCAAGGGGGACCAAATTCTTCATTGGCAGAAGTTACCAGCTTCTCATATTTCTCGTTTTTCAATTTCTCGACTAATAATTTAAGTGCTGCCTTTCCATACCTTTTTTCTGATGGTTTCCGCCAATCATAAATCGCCACAAAAAAGCATGTTTGGTTTCCTTGTACTTCTCAATAGGACTATAATCGAGCATAACAAATCCTACAGGTTCTGAATCATGATAAATAGCTCTAAACCATACATTTTTTGAGTAATGAGCTTGAGCTATCGAGACAGCATTGGTTGCAACAGCTTTCTTTTGATTTTCTTGCAACGTATCACTGAGGTTTATAACATCCCTTAAATTATTTGCAGTGGTTTCCTTAAAAACAATCTCAGGCGTCATAGAATTTGCTCCTTTATACAACTTTTTTAGATACATCTTGTTATATCATAAGTCATGCCAATAAGCCAATCAGATGTAAGGATTTCCACTTTTGAGGAAGTTAACTGTACAAAAGCGAGAAGGTTTGTAATTGACCTTGCAATTTTTTATTCTTACCACACCTCATACCCGTTTTTTTATAAGTCTCGTCTTCTCGTTATTAAAAAGATTTTTCGTCGGATCTCCGATCACAGTTCTTCTCAAAATCTCATTTTGTATTTTTTGAACTTTCCGTACAACGTACAACCAACCAACGCACAACGTTTTTTGAGTATTTTAAGATTCCACCCTTGAGGGTGGCCAGCTGTACTTAGCTGGGGGTGTTATTTTTGTTCTTCCATACCCTAAACCCTAGACCCTAAACCCGCCTTTTATTGTTTTATCCGCGAAGCGCATATCCATGCCTTCCCCTGGCATGCATAACCTGCTGTCCCTCAAGCAGCATATCCGCCTTCTCCTCAAGGCGCAAATCAATGGTATAGTGTTTTTGAATTTACGCACAACCCACAACGTACCACGTACAACGTTATCTTGAATTTGTCGGTTCACGGTAAACGGTTCACGGTTCACGTGTTCTAGTATTTATGGTATTTCTCTTGGGCTCTCTGACTCTTGTCGCCTTAGTCCTTCTCGTCTTTTCGTATTTGATTCCTTCCTTGAGGAAGGTACCTGCGAAGCAGGGGAAAAGTGTGAATTTGACTTTAAATTTTTTTGCTCTTACTAAACCCTAGACCCCAGACCCTATACCCGGTTTTTTATAAGGTCTCGTTTTCTCGTGTTCTAAACAAATCATGTATAATATTTTTGATTGATGCAGCAGGAGCACAGAATGCAATACATATGGCTGATTGGTTTGTGTGTAATGTTCTTATGTATCTTTTTTGCGCTACGTAATTTAAAGAAAAAAAGACTGGTTGATGATGTTCCGACCTCTAAAGCTAAGGGTGTTTTTATTGGTCTTGTTGAGCTAAAGGGAAAGGTGAAATGCGACAACCCCTTGAAAAGTTACCTGACTGAAAGGCCCAACGTTTA
>JASMTM010000185.1:0-6395 GCA_041694295.1 Petrotogales bacterium | reverse complement strand
TGACTACGGTCATACAGGTCAGAATGATCAGATACTTTCATTAAAACTTGGCCTCGAAACTGGAAAGATCAAGGATGGTTCGGTAGTCGTTATGGTTGGTGCAGGCCTGGGATTTGTCTGGGCAGCATCGACAATCAAATGGGGTAAATATTAATAATTAAAGGAGGTTATGACTATGAGATTGGAAGGAAAGGTAACAATAATAACAGGTGCAGCCAGTGGTATTGGTAGAACAACAGCAAAGCTATTTTGTAAAGAAGGCGCAAAGGTTTTTGCGTGTGATGTCAATAAAGAAAGACTTGAGGAATTAAAGAAAGAATGTACTGAAAGCAGTGGAGAAATAATACCCTGGCAGCTTGATGTAACTGACAGAAGTGCAATAGAACAGATGGTAAATCATATAAAGGAAAATCACGGAAAAATCGATGGACTTATCAATAATGCGGGAATAACAAGAGATGCTCTGCTAAAACGAATGAAGGAAGAAGATTGGGATGCAGTTATAAACGTTAACTTGAAGGGTGTATTCAATATGACACAATTCGTTGCTCCCGTGATGACCGATCAGGGAAGCGGTAGCATTGTTAACACATCTTCTATAGTAGGTGTCTACGGAAATATTGGACAGACAAATTATGCGGCTACAAAGGGTGGCATTATTGCAATGACAAAGACCTGGGCCAAGGAACTCACGAGAAAAGGTGGAGCTATAAGGGTAAACGCGGTAGCTCCTGGTTTCATAAATACACCCATGACAGAAAAGGTACCCGAAAAAATAATAAAGTCACTTGAAGAAAAGATACCTTTAAAAAGATTTGGAGAACCTGAAGAAATTGCTTATATGTACATGTTCTTAATATCTGATGAATCATCGTACCTTACAGGACAGTGTATTGGAGTAAACGGAGGCTTAACTATTTGAATCTCTCAAAGTCTGAAAGAACCCATCGGATATTAAAAAAAGCAGCTGAAGAACTGTTCAGCCGAAACGGTTATGAAAAAACCTCTGTAGCTGCAATCTGCAGAGAATCAGGATTATCCAACGGTACATTTTATAGACATTTTGATAATAAGACCGAGATATTTAAAGAAATAACGAACGACATGATGAAAGAGTTCAAAGCTTCTTTAGCTAAAGTAAAAGGTAATAATCGAAAAGAAATTTTAAGAAGCTTTTTTAGAAATGCATTTAACACTTTATGGAAATATAAAAAGAGATTCATGGCATTTCATGAAGCAGAATATCGCTTCAGAGAAATTGAAAATGCTGTTGACGGGGCATATATTGAGGCATTAAAAAAGAATTTCGATTTTGATGGAGACATAAAACCCTGGTTTAAATGGTTTATCGTTGGAAGTACAAGATTTGTAGCGATCTGGTGGATAATATTTAGAAATTCACCTGTCCCTGAAAAAACAATAGATAATCTGGTGACGTTTACGATGCAGGGACTTAAGTGTAAAACCGAATTTGATCCGGATGTAATAAAATACCAACTTAATCCAGTAAACAGGAGAAAGGAAAACACAAAAGAACGATTGCTGGCTTCTGCGGAAGAATTAATAGGTGCTAAAGGGTACTTTAACACTTCAATATACGAAATAACAAAACAAGCAGGGTATGCTCAGGGTACGTTTTATGTCTATTTTGAAAGTAAGTCACAGTTATTGAAGGAACTGGTTTTATGGGCAAATCATAATCTTAGAAACGCACTAAAGTATGCGTCAATGAACATAGATGGAAGAATCAATCAGGAAATGAGAAATTACAAAGCATTCTTGTTATTTATGAAAGCACATAGAAACTTATATGAAATAGTTAGAGAATCAGAGTTCATAGTTGATGAAGTAGGTAAACATTATTATGAAAAGATACTTGATTCTTATACAAGAGCACTTGAAAAACCTATAAAGGAAGGCGAAATTGCCCGTTACAACAAAGAGGATTTGGGAGTTTTTCTGATGGGAATAGGTCACTTCATGGGACTTGACCTAATAATTTATCCAGATTCAAAAGAAGCAAATTGGGATAAATCTTTGATAAAGCTCGCAAGACTTTTGAACAGAGGTTTGGAGGTATTTTAATGAATAAATGGGTACAAATGTTTAAGGACAAAAAAGGGACAATAGAAGAAGCACTTAGTCTTATAAAGAGCGAGATGAAAATAGTTACAGGCATGGTTTCCATGGAAGCAAAGGGATTATTGGAAAATCTACATAAGATTGACGAAAGTATTAAGGATGTTCATGTTGCAACCTGTCTAAATATGCGGGATTATGAATTTTTCCAGAAGAAAGAATATGAAGGAAGGTTTTTAAATGAGTCATGGTTTTATTCTCCACCTGTAAGAAAAGCAGCAGGAGAAAATTTAAAAACTGTAACCTTTATACCAAATAATCTTCATGCAGCGGCAATTGACAGACTGGCAACAAATTCTCCGGATATATTCTGGGGAGTTGCTTCTCCCATGGATGAAAACGGATTTATGACGCTTTCATTGTCCAATGTCTATGAAAGAGATATGGTTGAGGGAGCTGATACGGTTATTCTTGAGGTTAATGAGGAAGCTCCGAAAACCCATGGTGATACACAGGTACATATTTCGGAGGTTGACTATATCATCGAAAACAATTTTCATATCCCGGAACTTCCTGTGGTAGAGCCTTCAGAAACTGAGAAACAAATTGCTGGACACATCTCAGAAATCATTGAGGATGGTTCTACCATTCAGATAGGTATTGGGGGTATTCCAAACGCTGTTGCCAAATTCCTGGAAAGCAAGAAAGATCTGGGGATCCATACGGAAATGTTTACAGAATCAATGATAGATCTTTTTGAAATGGGAGTAATCACAAACAGGAAGAAAACACTATGGCCTGGTAAGTTTATATGTGCCTTTGCTCTCGGAACTGAAAAGATGTACCGTTTTATAGAAGATAATCCTGGAGTATTTTTGCTAAGAGGAAGGTATGTCAATGATCCTTATGTAATATCGAAAAACGAAAAAATGGTTTCAATCAATACTGCGATTTCTATAGACCTTACTGGACAGGTATGTTCTGAAGCAATAGGTACAAAGCATTACAGTGGAACTGGCGGACAACTTGATACACATAGAGGAGCTACCATGTCCAAAGATGGCAAAGGAATTATTGCTCTGAGATCATCAGCTAAAAAAGGAACGATTTCAACAATAGTTCCAAAACTACCTGAAGGTTCTCCAGTAACAGTTCCAAGACAGGATGTTGATTATGTTGTAACAGAATTTGGCTCAGCACATCTGAGAGGGTTAAATATTTTTCAGAGAGTAAAAGCCCTAATTTCAATAGCCCATCCAGATTTTAGAGAACAGCTTAAAAAACAGGCTCAAGAAATAGGCTATTTATAGAGAAAAAGGAGGTAAATTAATGAAAAAAACCTACATTGTTGGAGCAAAAAGAACTGCAATAGGGACATTTGGAGGAACATTGAAAAATGTATCAGCTGTTCAGCTCGGAGTTCATGCTTCAAAAGCAGCACTGGAAGATGCGTCATTACCTGCTGAAAATGTTGATGAAACAATAATGGGTAACATTCTTTCAGCTGGACTGGGTATGGGTCCTGGCAGACAGATATCCATTTACAGTGAAGTTCCTCAAGAAAAACCGGGCTATTCTGTGAATATGCTATGTGGTTCAGGAATGAAGGCGGTAATGGTTGGAGCCACAGATATTCTGTTAAACGAAGCAAATGTAGTGCTTGCAGGTGGCTCAGAAAACATGTCGATGGCACCATATATGTTACCTAAAGCCCGTTTTGGATATCGACTTGGTAATGGAGAAGTAGTAGATCATATGGTTTATGATGGTTTAACAGATATATTCAACAACTACCATATGGGGGTAACTGCAGAAAATTTAGCAAATAAATATAACATAAGCCGTGAAGAGCAAGATGAGTTTGCTCTTGAGAGTCAGATGAGGGCGAAAAAAGCAATTGAAGAAGGAAAGTTCAAAGAGGAAATAACTCCTGTAATAATAAAAACGAGAAAAGGAGAAATCGTTTTTGATACCGATGAACATCCAAGAGATACCAGTCTTGAAAAACTTGCTAAGTTAAGACCTGCATTCAAAAAAGATGGAACAGTTACTGCTGGTAATGCTTCTGGGATCAACGATGGAGCTAGTTCAACCATTATTGCATCCGAGGAAGCTGTAAGCAAATACAATTTGAAACCTAAAGCAGAACTTGTGGCTTTTGCTCAAGCTGGAGTAGATCCTGCATACATGGGTTACGGACCTGTCCCTGCTATTAGAAAGGTTATGGAAAAAGCCAGTATGAAAATTCAAGATATGGAATTAATAGAACTAAATGAGGCGTTCGCAGCTCAAAGTCTTGCAGTATTTAAAGGTCTTAATGAAGAATTTGGTGTAACAAAAGATTGGCTTCTTGAAAGGACTAATGTCAATGGTGGAGCAATAGCTTTAGGTCATCCAATAGGAGCGTCAGGAAACCGAATAATTGTTACTTTGCTCTACGAGATGGAAAAGCGTGATCTCGAATATGGCCTTGCCTCTCTGTGTATTGGAGGTGGCATGGGGACTGCTGTCATAGTTAAAAGAATTAGATAAAGAGAATTATATTTACATACATAGAGTTCTATGGTTTTCAATTCCTTATGGAGGTGAATGGTATGAAAAAGATTCTTTTAGTATTACTTGTTGCTGCTTTTTTATTTGGCAGTCTTACGCTTGCCGCTGAAAGCGGAGTTGGTGTGTATGAAGACAAAGTTGTGATTGGTTCTTTCCAGGCACTGTCAGGGCCAGTTGCACCGATAGGTGTTTCAATGAGAAAAGGTATGGATGCATACTTCAACTGGGTTAATAGCAATGGTGGAATCCATGGAAGACAAATTGAGCTAATTGTAGCTGATGACGCATTCAACCCTTCAAAAACTGTAGTTGAGGTAAAAAGAATGGTAGAGCAGGACAACGTTTTTGCAATTGTTGGAGGTTTGGGAACTCCTGGTTGTCTCGCAGTTATGGATTACTTGAACGAGAATAAAGTCCCATTTGTTTATCAGGGTAGTGGAGTAACCACACTATCTATCCCTCCCAAAGAATATGTCTTCACAGTTCAACCCAACTATGTAACAGAGGGCCAAATCATGGGAAAATACCTTGTCGAAGAACTTGGAAAGGAAAGAATCGGTATTGTTTACAGAGCTGATGACGCAGGCAGAGATGAGTTTGACGCTTTGAAATATTGGCTGAATGAAAATGGTTATCCAAGCGCACTGGTCGGGAAAATGCCTGTCGATGTTAACAAGACTTCCTTCGACAATGAAATTCTGAAGTTAATGCAGCTGAATGTGGATGCAGTTGTACTTTCCATGTGGTTACCTCAGAGTCCGAATTTCTTAAAACAAGCTCATGAATATGGTCTTGATGTATTAATGGTTGGAAGTTATCCTAATGCTGATCCTAATGTAGTGCAATTAGCTGGAGAGGAAGCAGCGGAAGGTTTTAGAGCCACAGCATGGGTTATGGGTGATATTGAAGATGATTACTATCAGAAATATGTATCAATTTATCAGGAAACATTCCCTGATGAGATCCCAAACGCATACGCTGCTGCAGGATTTGTAGCTGGTGAAGTATTTACGGAAGCATTAAAGAGAGCTGGCGAAAATCCTACAAGAGATAAACTTTTAGACGCACTTGAGAGTTTTGATGAGTGGGCAGGTATAATTGCTCCACCGCTTACATACAGACCATATGATCCAGAAGACACCTATTGCAGAACCGGTTTAAGAAACATGTATGTAATGGAAGTAATCGATGGTGTCTGGACAGGAATAACAGACTGGATTTCGGTGGCAGAATAATTTGAATTTTCGGGAGGGTTTTCTCCCTCCCGGTCTTTTTTAATTTGGAGGTGTGCAGATGTCCCTACTTGAAATAGACAATGTTACCGTAAAATTTGGTGGTGTAGTAGCAGTAAAAGACTTTTCAATGGATGTTGAAAAAGGGATTATCCATTCTTTAATTGGACCAAATGGAGCCGGGAAAACAACATTATTTAATGTAATTACGCGAGTTGTACGAGAAACAAAAGGTACCGTCCATTTTGACGGAATTGATTTGAAGAATCTAAAACCCCATCAAGTAATAAACTCTGGAATCACGAGAACATTCCAAAATTTAGAAATCTTTAAACTGATGACTGTTGGAGAAAATTTACTAATAGGTCATCACAAAGAGCTGGGTTATCCTTTTACATCTGAGCTTGTTAATGGGAAAAAAGTGAAAGAACAGGAAAGAACCACATGGGAACGCGCACTGGAAGTAGCAGAAATGTTAAATATCAAGAATCGATTAAATACTATGGCTGGTATGCTACCTTATGGATTGCA
>JASMTM010000184.1:0-4879 GCA_041694295.1 Petrotogales bacterium | reverse complement strand
AAGAGCTATGATGAAAAATATCACCTGACCCAGCGGTTTTGGAAAAAGCTCTCCGGTAAATCTATCGACTCCAAGTCCTATTATGAAGCTTCCAGAAAGCGACGTGAATCCGATTATTAGGTATGGCAGCATTTTTACAGCAAGTATTCCTATAAGTATTCCCACTATTACAAAAGGTAAATCGATGAGTTTAAGGCCGTCGAAACCAAGAGTGGTTAAGATGTATAAAAGTAAAAACATTGTAGAAACCATTGCAATCAAAAACATAAAGAATTTGCGGGCTTGAATCGATAAAATAGCAAGTAATACTCCACAAAGAATGGCAAGCTCATATTGATAAAAAGCTCCCTGTATCTGCTCTCCCCACTGATAACCATAGAAAAATCCTATAAGCGCCCATATTAAACAGAATAATGGCCAGAATATTTTTCTTCCAAATAAGGCAAGTATCACGCCAAAAACAAGAAAAAGTACCACAAGGTAAGGATTCAGTTCATTAAATGCTTCAACAAATTCCCCCAGGCTACTTAATCCATTACCCTGCAACCAGTTTCTAAATTCCTCAATCATCGCTGAAAGCTGATCAAAAATATTCATTTAAAACCCTCCTTGCCACCGCTCTAAAATAATATCATGGTATATGCACTACATCACATACTAGTAACAACTCAGGTTTCCAGGAAAGTTTTGACTTTCTGAGCCCTTTGATTCCCAGATCCTGTTGTAAATTAAGAAATACGTATTTTCCATTAATTTGTCTGGCTATATCTCTATTTAAAACAGCATAAACGCCTTCATATTTATTATCCAGTTCGCCTTTTTCCGATAATACAACAAACAGCTTTTTATTGAGTCTTGTTCCCAGAACAAAGCCAACCATTCTGTTTCCATCAAACCCTATTCCGCCCTCAACAGGATAGCCCATTATTTTCAATTCAAAGAGAGTTTCTAAAGCCTTTCTTTCAAAAGCCAGGTTTTTATTATTCTTGCACTCTTTAAAGGTACACCAGTAGTCATAAAAATCCATTACATTATTTTCATCAAGATCAGTCAACATTCGAAAATTGTAATCAGGATGTTCGCGCTCAAATTTATTTGCTCTATTTTTCTTTTTGTGCATTCCCCGTCCGGATAAATCAGCTAAGTCTTCTACTTTATAAATATATTCCCATTGTTCTCGAATTTTTTCTCTTGAAAAAGAAAAACCACATTCCTTAATTTCATTTATGAAATCTTCGCTGCATTCCTTTATTTTTAAAGGACTCCCATAGCTTTTTGAGTAATAAACCTTCATTTCATCTATTGTGCTATTGAGGTCATTCCGTTTGCACAGTGGTGGAAAAAATGCAGGATCAGTGCCCTCAGGATTGGATAAAATGATTAGTTTATCACGAGAGTCTCTATCTATAAATGCTCCGTGAAAATGATCATATGCATACAAATTCACAAAGGACATCTTGGAATTTTTCACTTCATATTCTTCGAGGAATTTTTGAACAAATTTGTAGTCTTTCAAATCAAGTTTTTTAAAATTGATAGTTACACCTCCTGTTCGTATTATAAACAATTAAATTATCACCTAGACAGTGCTATATTATTGTTTTAAAGTTTTACTTTATATATAATCTAAAAATGTCTATAATAAACATATAAATCCTATAAAAGCATTATAAACTAGTTTTTCGTGTTAATATTTACTTAGAATAATTATGGGCAGGCAATTAATGCGAAACTTAAAAAAACTGGCACTTGAGCTAGAAAAAAATCCTGAATCATTTAACAGGCAAAAACTCCTTGAGCAGATAAACGCAGCAAAAGAAAATGCTCCAGCCTATTCGTTTGCTGTTGCTTTGAATTTCGTAATGGAATCAACTTTTGGGAAAAATTCATTTTCGCTTGACTATTCAAAAAAGGACCTTTTAGAGGGACTTTTTCAACTGGGCTATTTTTATTCAGTTAGAAACAGAGACAGTTTGGCGCATCTAATTGCATCTATGGGAACTGATATTGTTGATGGAGATTTAGCAAATGATAAATATGCTTTGAAACTTATGTTCCTTAGAATGATGACTGCGTTTGAAATGGGACTGGAGGAAGAAACAAAAGAATATTATAGAAAACTTATTAAACTGGATAAGGATGTCCCCAAAGATATTTCTTTCGATTACTACAATGCATTGGGATTGGTAAGCGCCCAGCTATATAATGATGAAACATCCTATAAATATTACAGAAAAGCTCTAAAGTTTGCTGAAGATAGTCAGAGAAAGGCAATAATTCAAATCAACATCGCTGACCTCCACTATGCTAATGGAGAATACGACGAATCAATTAAATTGCTTGAAAAACTGAATGTTCCAGATTATCCAAGTTTTATTGGCTATGCTGAAACCGGTAAACTAAAGATTTTTCTAATAAAAAACGATCTTTCAGCTGCTACTAAAGCAGCCCAAAAGCTTGAAGAATTGAATGATAGCAGACCAAACTGGATAGATTATTGGTATTCATATGTTTTTTTGGGTCATTATTACTTGAAGTTAGGTAACAAAGTCCAGGCTTTAAATTATTTGGAAGAGCTAAAATTGTATCCAGACTATGACAATAACAAATATATTCAGGGCGAAGCTCTTGTACTTGAAGCAGCAATCAAGAGTGCGAGTGGTAAGAAGATTGAAGGATTAAAGAAGTCTATTGAAGCCTATAACCTTCTTAAAAACTATAGGACAGCCTCTCCACATTTAAGGGACCTTGTTAAAAATCTTCAAAACAGTGCCATAAAAATATTTGAAGATTTGCTTAATGAACTAAGTAAATCTGATGATTACACAGCAGCTCATACAATGAGGGTTTCACAATTATCTTTTATGATCGGAAAAAAACTTAATTTAAACCGACCACAGCTTTTTAATTTAGCTATGGGTGCAATGCTCCATGATTATGGAAAAATGATCATACCTTCAGAAGTTCTAAATAAACCAGCAGAACTCAATGATGATGAGATGGAATCTGTAAGAAAACACCCAACATTTGGTGCCTCATATCTACAGCATCTTGACTTTCCGGCTGAGATTGTAAATATAGTAAAGCATCATCATGAACGTTTTGATGGTTCGGGATATCCCGAAGGATTAACAAAAAATCAGATCCCCCTTCTCGTTCAAATTGTAGCTGCTGCAGATGTTTTTGATGCACTAACCACAGACAGACCTTACAGAAAAGCACTATCATTTGAAGAAGCACGCGAATATATGAAACAAAAGGGAAACAATATTGCCTCTGAAAAAATCATCAAGATGCTTCTTAAATTAACAGAACAAGACATGTTTAAAAAGAAGGAAGTAGAATTCAAAACAATTTGTGTTCCAATTATTGAAGAAATACTCCAAAAATAAATGGGGCTAAGCCCCAAATATATTTCAAAACTCTATATTAACTTCAAATTACCAAAGCTCTTCGTCAGGATCAGGTACCTTCCAGAAACCGGGACTTTTTCGCATTATGCCAACCTCCTTTAAAAAATAGTTTTTCTTTCTTACGTACGCTGCTACTAAAAGTTAGCTAATGCTCTTCGTCTTCATCAGGCATTTTCCACATAAACGCCACCTCCAAATAAGTATTAATATAATAGAATGATTGATATAAATATGCGCCACTGAGTTCCTTCATACGATTGATATTTCTATTGTACAAAAAACTACCAATTAAGACAAAATAGAATGTCGGTCGACTATCGGGGTGTTAGAGTATAATAATAGCAAATAATATTTAATAAACGCCAATTACTCAATGTAATGGCAAATAATGAATAAAATCGCAATTTTTCTCTTTAAAGCTTCATATCTAAAATATCATTCGATTGAGATATCATATTGACATAAAAAAAGCGCCTTTCAAAGGCGCCCATTTCGAAGTTTCTTACAATTCTTTCGTGAAATGCTCTGTAGTATGCTTTAATAGTTGTCTAATCCATTTTTCTTTGTCAAATGTATGGTTTGCTCCATCTATCGTATAAAGACTGTATCCACGCTTCTCTGAGATTTCTTTGCTCATTTCATAAGGAACTGCCTCATCTTCGGTTCCATGAATAATTGACACATTACCTCTAAAATTGTCCAGTTCATCCAGGCTGTTTTTGCTGGTTATGGTTTTGATGAAATCCATGCTTATAGTTAGTCCACCAACATCCATAAATCCTTCTTCAAATAATCTTTTCTCTTCTTCTTTATTTCCAGAATGTGACGTGAAAACCTCAACATTTCTTAAGGCGGGAGCCCAGAAACAGACCGTTTTTACTTTATCAGGATTAGCACCAGTGAAAAAAGCTGCTATCGTTCCTCCCATACTATATCCAAGAATACCCATTCTTGAAGAAGAAACCCATGGCAGAGAAAGAGCATAATTATATATTTTTTCCACATCCTCAAGTTCTGTTCGAACAGTCATATCTTTGAAATCGCCATCGCTGTCTCCTGAACCTCTAAAATCAAAACGGATAGCACCTATATCATTCTTTACCAGAGCATCAGCAGCCCGTCGAAAAATAAAGTGAGGCTCAATATGATTTCCTGTGAATCCATGGCAGAAAATGACAGCAGGGAATTTCCCTTCACCATCAGGCTTTTGTACTATACCAACAATGCGCTTACTTTCTTCACCAATGACAAAAGGTCGCTTTTCCATAAAATACACCTCCAGCATTACTGTTATTTTCACTTTTGTTGTGTGTTAGTGTATTTATATAATACAACGAAAAAGGGAGGTAAACTAAATGGATCAATACAAAATAGAAAACTATTTAAATGGTATTCTCCATCCTGAAAGTTTCGAGGATTACTGTCATAACGGTATTCAAATTGAAGGTACAAGAAATATTAAGAAA
>JASMTM010000183.1:0-4360 GCA_041694295.1 Petrotogales bacterium | reverse complement strand
CATACATCTCACCAGCAAATAAACTTCCAACAAGTAAAACCAATGAAATTATTATTAGTAATTTTTTCATCTCAATCCCCCCTTACATTCCCAGTTCTTCCGGGGTTGGAATTTCAATTCCGTACATGAAATTATCCACAACTATCCCGTCTATGGTTCTGTTTTTGAAATCTCTTATGTAGTAGTCATAACCAAGACCGACTTGAGGTTTGGTCCCATTCAGTTCTGTTCCGAATTTGAAAGTGACTTCAGCAATTATATCGTAAGCTTCTTCCTCTATATCTAAACCAGCGACAAATCCTTTAAAGAAAGTCACAACAGTTTCTCCTACACGATATTGAGAAAGGTCCTTCATTTTTTCCATGTAGTTGGGCATTTCAACAGAATCAACTTCCAAACCTTCGCTGTGATTCAATGTTGTTTGCAAATACATGAGATAGTTGTTTTCAGTGTTATCAGGTGCAAAATACTCCTGAGAAAGATTGGCAATGTATTCCTTGACATTTGGCGTAATTACTGAAACAGTTAGCGTCCCCGAAGCATCTTCAGTTGCTGGTGTTACAGAAACAGGATTGATCAAAATCTCGGGTTTTGTATCATCAGTATATCTTTCTTCAAGCTGGAATGACGCATAATTATAGTCCCAATTCCCTAACTCATCATAGCCTGCAATGTATATTAGATAACTTTCGCCAAGCTCAAAAACATCTTCCATATATGCTACGCCCTGAGGCATATACAATGTAACCTTATCATCGTTGATTAAAATCCAATCATATTCTGGATCCCAGGGTATCCAGTCGGTAACCCATGTAAGTCCGTCATCCGTAAATTGCCTGATCCTGATTTCAGCAGCACTCACAGGTTCGCTGAATCCCCAGTATATTAGCGCATATCTCCCAAAGGGTCTGAAATCTCCATCGCCAAGAGCAGTAGTGTATCGATCTGTACCGTAAACTGAAACAGAAGGTCCTGTCATATCAACCTTAAAATTAAACTTAGAAGGATAGCCTTCATCTTCAGCAATCTTCACAGATAATGTATGATTCCCTTCTGATAATCCTTCAAATGTAATCGAAGTATTATCAATGACTTCAGGTTCTTTCCCGTCAATAGAGTATGAATAGCTGTGTTCAAGACCATCAACAGGTTTCCATTCTACAGTTACTGTTGTTGTAGCATATGCTGTTTCGCCATTCAAGAATTCTACTCCTGGATCATAAACAACAAGCTCATAATGTTTTGATTCTACCGTTGTTGGTTTCTTGGCAAACATATTATCATTCTGCACTTCAGCTTCCAGCCATACATCGTATTCACCGGCTGCCAATTCTGTTGCATAAGATGTACCTGTAACAGGAATCTCATTATCACCGATATTTAGTACCTGTTTTGAAGCCTCCACATCACTCTGAGACTTATATTCCCATGAAAATGTTATTTCTGTTCCATGAGGAATGGAATCTTTTAACGGTTCTATCGTAAGCTCAATAACGGCAAATGAAGCTTTGAAACACGATGCCATCATTAGAACCATCAACAGAACCAGCCCAAAAAGTAAAAACTTTTTCACGAGCTTCCCCTCCTTTTTTATTGAAGTGATTAGGAAATTAAACCATTAAATAATTATATCACCTGAAAATTCAGTATCAAAATAAAGATTTTATCCTTTATCTACTCTGGGTTTTCTAAACCAGAATATGTACATGATCGCGAAATAGGCTATTAATGCTAGCATTGTGTAAAAATAATAAATAGGTTGATTGAGTCTGAATCCCATTATAGGAATGTTTATTATAAGCATTAAAGGTAAACCAAGAAACAGTGCAAGTCCGCTACCCATAACCATATCTTCAGCGGTTCCTGATTCAAACTGTGGATCAACCTCTCTCAAAAGTGCCATCCCTGTGGAAATCGTTCCAGTATGCATCCCAAAAAACGCAATTATATGCTCAAGAACAGCATTTTTATAGATTCTCTTGCAGAACCATATAGAATAAATCATAGTGCCAAAACCACCTATAGTAGTTAACAAAATTATTGGAACAATGTATTCACTAATTAACTCAAAGGAAATTGCAGCAATGGAAGCAGCAACCATGAAATCAAAGACAACTCCGGCTGCCCTTTGAAGGAGGAAATTATTAACGTACTCAATTTTTTCTTTCTTACTGCGATATTTGTCATAAAGCTTTCTAAAAATAAACGCAAACATTACTCCAATTACAAAGTGAAATCCCCATAAAACCTGGGCAAATGTCTCACCAAAAGCACCAAAATCACCTATAAACGCCGTAAACCACTTTAAAAACATATAAGTTACAAAATAAACAAGACCTATCGTAAGCACTTGAATAGTCATTCCATCGATATCAGAAAATTCATAGTCCTTAACCGTTGTTTCAACACTTCTCCTAATCTTTGGTTTTTCCAGCTTGAATGGTCCAGCTTTTTTTCTAAAAACAAGAACGTTTAGCAGAATTATCCCTCCAAAAGCTGCCCATAAAAAACCAAAAGTCGAAATGGCTAGACCTATAGTACCTCCATTAGTAAATCCCAAAACTTCCCATTGCGTTCCCATTGAATATGCCTGTCCTGGTCCCTGCGCAAATCCCAGTGGTAATAACAGCCCAAAAGGCATAAAAACATCTTTGAAAAACGTAAAAAATATGAAAAGCGCTACACTAAAACCAAGAATTCCCTGAATCGCATAAGAAACAGCGATCATAAAACCCGTGTCAACAGCTGTCCGTGTAGAATTTTTCTTCCGGCTCTTTAAAGCAATTGCTATAAATCCGATAGCCATAAAATGATAGACCATAACACCAAGTCGATCATACGAAAAATTAAGTATTCCCAGTACACTGGGACCAAATAAAATTCCGAGAAATCCGGCAAGAACAGAATTGGGTAATAAAAGTTTTTTTAGAGGTCTGATAAGGCTTTTTATAATTGCTACTGCACCAAAAAGTAAAGCAAGGTAAAGGAAATCAATAATATATCCCCATTCATTTTCCATTACTAACCCTCCTGCCACTTTTTAAGAATACTATGAACAATTAACATTGTTATAATTTTACTCTACTGAGGCTAACAAACAAAGAAGAAAGTATTTCCCATTTCTGATAGAATTAAGCTGCAGAGGAGGCAAATATATAATGAAATTTACACCCCTTGGTGGCGGCAGAGAGATAGGTGCCAACTGTTATCTGGTTAATGTCGCCGGACTTGATATATTAATAGATGCCGGTCGCCATCCGATTAGAGAAGGCTACGAGTCGCTTCCTTACATTGAAAATCTAAAGAAAGTTGACTATGTAGTTGTTTCTCATGCTCATTATGATCATCTATCTTCTCTACCCTACATAATAAAAGAATTTCCTAATGTGAAGGTATTAACTGCAAAGCAAAACAAGGCACTTTCTGTAAGGATTCTCAGGAATTCAGGAGAGGTTATGAAAAAGAAATTTGAAAAAGATAATGAACCTATCCTTTACAATCACAAACAGGTCAAACAAACAAAAAAACATATTATTTCTTTACCTTATTATAAGCGTTATAAACTCAGTAAAGGAGCTTACCTCACTCTGTATCCTGCCGGTCATGTCATGGGTGCATCTTCGGTATTGATAGAACACCAAAAAAAGAGGTATTTTTACACGGGAGATATTTCACTATCTGATCAGTACACAATTCCAGCAGCAACATTACCAGAAGACATAGATGTTTTGATTTCAGAAGGAACTTATGGACTGAAAGAAGGATATGGAGCCACAAGATATGATGAACTTAAAAGGCTAAACGAAAAATTAGCTTCTATTCTTGATAACAAAGGACGCGCTCTTTTACCCGTTTTTGCTCTTGGTAGGGGACAGGAAGTATTACATATGATATTGAAAATGATGGATGAAAAGAAAATTCCGAGGGTTCCAATATACATTAACGGAATGGTACTGGTAATAACAGAGCTATATTTAAAGGATTACTTGGGCATAAATGATGAACAAAGAGAATGGTTCGCAGAATCAATTTCACAATATGTGAAAGTCATGCCAAAAAGAATCGAATCTGTCATCAAATCAAATAAACCAATGATCTTGATCCTAAGTTCAGGAATGCTTATAGAAGAAACACTTTCATACATTTTTGCTAAAGAGATAATTAAATCAGGTAAAAATGCTGTACTTTTTATGGGCTATCAGAGTCCTGAATCAAACGGTTATAGACTTCTTGAAGCTCACAGAAATAGAGAAGAAGAGATTATTTTTTCCGAAAATGGTGAAGATTTTAAACCAATAGAGCTAAAAAGCGATGTAGACATATATAACTTCTCCGGTCATGCAAGTTACAATGAATTAAT
>JASMTM010000182.1:0-8482 GCA_041694295.1 Petrotogales bacterium | reverse complement strand
AGAGCGCCAGATCTGGCGCTCTTTTTATTTATCATCAATTTTGTCTACTCTTCGTTTATGTTTACCACCCTCAAAATTTGTATTAAGAAATACGTCAAGGATATCCAGAGCTAATTGAGGTGCGACTAAACGTCCTCCCATGGCAAGGACATTGGCATCGTTATGTCTCCTGGCCATTTCTGCCATTTTTGGATACAAGCACAACGCTGCCCTAACATTTTTGTATTTATTGGCAACCATGGAAATTCCTATTCCTGTTCCACAAATAACTACTCCACGATCAACTTCTCCACGTTGAACAGCCTTTGCCACCTTTTTTCCATAATCAGGGTAATCGACAGAGTCATCGCTATCAGTACCATAATCTACTATTTTTATTTTTTGTTGCTCTAGATATTTTTTTACATACTCTTTTAGATCAAATCCAGCATGATCAGAACCTACTGCTATTTTCATAATCCCCTCCGTTGTTTATTTGTACCATCTTAACAAACCTACCATTTTTCCCTGGACCTTCAATCTATCCGCTTCAACAAGAATTGGAAGCATGTCCGGGTTTGAAGGTATGAGTCGTATTTTTGGTCCTTGATTTTCGAATTTTTTCAAAGTCGCATTTTCGTTATCAATTAAAGCAGCTACGATATCTCCATTGTTTGCCCATTCTTGTTTTCTCAACACAACGAGATCACCGTTGAGAATGTGAGAATCTACCATACTATTACCTTTAACCTTTAGCACAAAATAATCAAACCCTTTTCTTATCATACTGGCGGGTACAGGGACACTTTCTTCACGATTTTCAACTGCTTGAATTGCCTCTCCAGCCGCAATGACACCTGCAAGCGGTACCATTACCACATCCTGGGCAGGATCGTATTCTGTACCATCAGCATTTTTGATTATTCTTATTCCACGGGACACACCGGTTCTTTCAATGAATCCTTTTTTCTCAAGAGCTTCAAGATGTTTTGCAACTCCCCGGGGTGACGAAATGTTGAAATATTGACCGATGTCTCGTATGCTGGGTGGATAAGCATTTAGCTTAATATAACTTTCCACGTAATTAAGTATTTCTTTTTGCCTTTCCGTAAGTTTCATAGGTCACCTCCATGGGGATTTTTTGATCAGTCCTCTTCCACCCTGGCCACGCTGGTGACCACGTCTTCTCCCGACAAATTGACAACTTTAACACCTTTTGTGATTCTGCCTGTAATTCTAATGCTCTTCACAGGTATTCTTATCGATTGAGATGAATGGGTCATTAGAATCACTTCATCATCATCATCTACTACCAGCGCTCTAACAACTTCTCCAATGCTATCTGTGCCATACAAATTCTTCAAACCGTAGCCAGCTCTATTTTGAACCCTGTATTCCTTTAAATACGTTCGTTTTCCAACACCATTTTCTGTTGCGGTGAGAAGCGTTCTTTTGTCATCAGGCGAAACGAAACTCGCAGCAACCACTTCATCACCTTCTCTAAGCTTAATACCGATAACGCCCATGGCTGTCCTTCCCATGGGTCTTACCTGTGACATGGGGAATCTTATAACCATACCTTTTTTTGTAGAGATTATAACTGTATCATCTTCAGAGGAAGAAATTTCCGAATCTACTACACGATCCCCTTCCTGCAGTTCAATTGCTTTAATACCAGATATTCTCGAATTGACAAATTGATCAAAAGCTGTACGTTTAATCTTTCCAAATCGAGTGGTTATAACAAGGAATTTGTCCTCAATTTCTTCACTCCTTGCGGAAAGAACTGCCTGTACTTCCTCATCAGGTTCCATTTTTACATGATTGTAAAGCAGTCTTCCTTTGGAATCTCTCGATGTATAGTTAAGCTCGTAATTATTAATCTGATAGGCTTTCCCCTTTGAAGTAATAATTACCGTTTTGCTTAACCTTGTAGAACTCAATATGTTCGTGACGAAGTCGTCCTGAGAAGTCTTTATTCCTCTGACGCCTTTGCCACCTCTATTTTGCATTTTGTATCCATTAAGAGGCGTGGCTTTAATATAACCTTTATTGGTAACTGCTACTAAAATTTCATCATCAGGGATAACATCAGCTACATTAAAATCAGTATTGTCATCATCGCTTATCCTGGTAAGCCTCTTATCCCCATACTTTTTCTCAATTTCCTTGAGTTCTTCTTTTATAACTCTGTAGATCTCCTGAGGTTCTGAAAGTATCTTTCGATATTCTTTTATTTTACCAACCAGATCCTTATATTCAGCAAGTAACTTGTCTACCTCCATTGAAGTTAATCTACCCAATCTCATGTCAAGAATGGCCTTTGCCTGCTCTTCAGATACCTCAAGGGTTTCCATTAAATTCTTGGCTGCTTCTTTTGTATCCTTCGCATTTCTAATAATATCAACAACTGTATCTATTGAGCGGTTAGCACGCGTCAAACCTTCTACAATATGGGCTCTTTTCGAGGCTTCCTCAAGATAGGTTTCTGTCCTTTTCGTTACTATTTCATATCGATGCTTTATAAATGATTTTAATATTTCTTTTAAGGTCATCATTCTTGGTCGCTTTTTTTCATCAATGACCAGCATCTGAATTCCAAACACATTCTGCAAATATGTATGTTTATAAAGCAGATTTAGTACAACATTTGGATTTGCATCTCTTTTAAGTTCTAAAACAACTCTCAATCCTTTTTTATCTGATTCATCTCTTATATTTCTTATCTGAACATCACGGACATTTTGTGCTGCGTGAGCAATTTGTTGAATCAGATCTGTTTTAGAAACAGCGTAGGGAATCTCTGTTATCACTATTTTTGTTTGGCCTTTTTCTTCTTTGATCTCAGCTTCACCACGAACAGTAATTCTTCCCTTGCCAGTGGTGTAGGCATCTTTTATCCCGTCTCTACCAACTATTGTTCCACCAGTGGGGAAATCAGGACCCTTGACATATCTCATCAATTCTTTGCTATCTGCTTCAGGATTGTCAATCAAACTAATCGTAGCTTTCAACAATTCATTTAAATTGTGCGGAGGAATGCTTGTCATCATACCAACAGCAATCCCCGACGCGCCATTCATCAACAAATTAGGTATTTTTGATGGTAGAACTTCCGGTTCATCAAGTGAACCATCAAAATTTGGTGTAAACCTTACAGTATTCTTATCTATGTCCTCCAGCATCTCTTCTGCAAGACTATGCATCCTGGCCTCTGTATAACGCATAGCTGCAGGAGGATCTCTATCAATCGAACCAAAGTTTCCCTGACCCTGAACCAATGGATATCTCATAGTAAATGGCTGAGCCATTCTTACAAGAGTATCATATATGGCAAGATCTCCATGGGGATGATATTTACCCATTACCTCTCCAACGATTATAGCGCTCTTTTTGTAAGTTGTGTTATGCCTCAAACCAAGCTGAAGCATCCCATAAAGAATCCTTCTTTGAACGGGTTTTAAACCATCTCTAACATCAGGAATTGCTCTACCGACAATGACACTCATTGAATAGAGCATGTAGGAATCTATCATTTCATCATTAATGGATCTCGAGATAATTTCTTCAGCCAAAGTTGAACCTCCCTACTCTGAAAAACTCAAATTAAGAAATCTTGGAACCAGGTGAAGCATCTTTATCAAGAGTTAGCAATGAAAGCTGAGAATCATCCCTAGCAGCTAGTACCATACCTCTTGACTCTTCACCCATTAATCTAACGGGCTTCAAATTGGTTACTACAACAACCTTTTTTCCTATTAGATCGTTTTCATTGTAGTGTTTTGCTATACCAGCAACAACCTGCCTTTTACCTTTTTCACCAAGATCAACAATAATTTTTATCAACTTATTGGATTTTTCTATCTTCTCCGCCTCAATGATTTTTCCTACAACAAGTTCAACCTTTGAAAAATCTTCGATATTTATTTCATTACTCGCTTCATTTTCCTTTTTCTCTTTATCTTCAGAATTCACTTTTATCTCCTCCTCTGATAATGCTGGACCAACCCATTTATGTTCCGAAATATCAATTCTGGGGAACAACGGTTCTCCGCTTTTTACATTTATCCCACTTTCAAGTTCATTTACTTTCAGATAATCAAAGTTTTCTTCAAAATCAAGACCCAGCCGCATAAAAATACTTTTTGAAGTATCTGGCATCACAGGAGCAATCATAATTGCAACAAGTCTCAAAGTATCTGATAATCTGTACAAAACCGTATTCAATCTGTCCTTCTTTGAAGGATCCTTCCCCAATTTCCAGGGCTCAGTGAGGTCGATATATTTATTTCCAAACCTTATGAGTTCCCATATTCTTTCTAATGATCCCGTAAACACAAGATCATCCATGTTTTTTCTATAATTTTTAATTGTCTCTTCACTTAAATCAATAAGTCTCTTGTCTGCTTCAAACAACTTTTTGTCAGGTTCAGGGATTAAACCTTCATTGAACTTAAAAATCATCGCAACCGTTCTATGCAATAGATTTCCCAGATCGTTAGCAAGATCCGCATTTATCCTTTCAACAAGCTTTTTCTCTGAAAAATCTCCATCTCTACCAAACTGGATATCCTTTAGGAGATAGTATCTTATGGCGTCATTACCATACGCTTTGACAAATGTCCGTGGATCAACTGCATTCCCAAGAGACTTTGAAATTTTTTGGCCGTTCACCGTTAACCATCCGTGGGCATACACTTTCTTTGGTAAAGGTAAACCAACTGACATAAGCATCGCAGGCCAGATAAGAGAATGAAATCTGTTAATCTCTTTACCGATCAGGTGTAGATCAGCGGGCCAGTACCGCTCAAATTTTTCCATATCCTCAGGATAATTCAGTGCGCTGATATAGTTTATTAGCGCATCTACCCATACATAAACAACATGTTCTGGATCATCAGGCATTTCTACACCCCAACTGAATGAAGTCCTAGTAATACTTAAGTCTCTCAATCCATCTTCAAGTATCCTCAACATCTCATTTCTTCTAAAATCTGGTTGCACGAATTCAGGATGTTCTTCGAAGTGCTCCAAAAGTCTGTCGTTGTATTTTGAAAGCCTAAAAAAATAGTTCTCCTCACTGATCCATTTTACTTCTCTTCCACATTCTGGACATTTTTTGCTTTCATCAAGGTCTTCCTCAGACCAAAATGTTTCGCAAGGTACACAGTACCAGCCTTCATATTTACCCTTGTATAAATCACCATTTTCTTTCATTTTGGAAATGAAATACTTCACTGATTCCATATGCCTTTCATCAGTTGTTCTTATGAAACCATCATTTGTGAGCTTGAGATCCTTCCATAACTCTTCAAACTGTTTTGCAAGCCTATCGGTAAATGTTTTCGTGTCTTCATTGTTTTCTCTGGCAGCTTGAAGAACTTTCTGACCGTGTTCATCGGTTCCTGTTAGAAAAAATACATCATACTCTGCCATTCTTTTGTATCTGGCTATAACATCAGCTACGATTGTTGTGTAAGCTGAACCGATATGAGGTTCTGAGTTTATGTAGTATATAGGAGTAGTAACGTAATAAGTTTTCATGATAGACCTCCGTAGCGATTTTAAACTAATTTACTATCTGCAATTTAACGTCCAAAACTACAGTTAAATTAAAATAAATATTTGAAACGAGCGAATCATTATGATTCGCTCAATCTCCAATACATATTATACCATTTTTCATTTATTGGTTATACAAAAGTATTCCGAAGAAAAGGCTATTATTCTTTCAATTGGGTTTCAATTTGTTCATATTTTGATATAAAAGTTTTCATTTCATTTGCTACGTCTTTACCCTCATACTTCGACAGATTTTCAACCATCAATAAATAGGTAGAATGGTAAATGTCAACGATCTTCTCAAGGAATTCTTTTCGTTTGGATAAAGAATCTGAATAAACAGAATTAGCATAATCGTAACAATAAGTTAAGGTATCTATTGGTACACCTATGACATTGCCTTCCATCATTCCATTGACTGCCCAAACATGTTTCCGAGCTACATCTAACAGCCTGTCTGCTTCTTCGTCTATTCCCTTAACTACCTGTACAATTGATTGCATATACTCTTTATAAATATCCTTCCAATCATTGTATCTGTTCCAGGTACCTGGAAGTAAAGTTATCCCTAAGTCATACCAATACAGTGACTGTTCTTTACAATATTCTCTGTAATTGATTGCTATTTCAATGAATTCATCAACCTTGTCGAAATCCTGCTCAATAATGCTTTTTCTTTGATTCAAATAGTTGATATACTGATCCATTTTTGGTGTCAGTGTACTGAAAATCCTTCCAATCAGTCTTGGTGTCTGCCTTTCGCTGAAGTAAATCATCGATGACTCATAATAGTCAACAGCATTTTGTAGCATCTGTATTTGTGAAAGATATCTTAAGTAAAGAAGATTGATCACTTCTTGATCTATATTCTCTTTATTCTCATTTATAAATTCTTTGAACGGTGCTGTTCTTACAGTTTCTTCAGGAAGAGGAATTATTTCCAGATTTCCATCAAATCCTTTCTGAATAAAAGAAGTAAAACTACCTTGTTTATCTTCTGCTGTTAGTGTAGTAACAATATCATTTGCAGTCAGGTTTCTCTCAAGTATCTGTGGTTTTGTTCCAAGACCGCCTAGATACCACAGTGGTTTTCCGAATACGGGATATACCGATGTTGAAGTTTTGAAAAGAGAAACTGCTTCATTGAAGTATTGATCAGATTTTTCAAGCAAATAATTGTACTGTTCGATATTTTTCTCAAGGTTCTCAGAGATCTCACGTATTTCTCTCTGCCTTTCTTTTTCTGCTGTAGCTATGAAATCCCGTTCTGAAAGATTTGGGTATTTTTGCTTTAGTGTAGAACCTTTGGCTGCCATGTAGTTCGGTAAATTCTTTAAGTAATCGAATCGCCCTTCAAAATTCTCCAGGTCAGATTGTAATTGCTTTATTTGATCTACATCAACATTCATGCTTTCTTGGTAGTAAGCATAGTAGTATTGCTGTGCTTCCTGAGCCTTTCTAAAATAACCTTCACCAAGATATGCAGTAAATTTAAGAAAGATTGAAGGTATAAAAAGAACAAGAAAAACTATAAGAAGCAATGATCTTCTGATATTGATCGGTTTCAGTTCTTTATTAAAGTATGAACCTGTTGCAATGGCTATAATAAATACCCCAGCCATTAGATTTGGCTGCATGTGAAGTGGAAATTCAAACATTGTGTGAACAGATAACGAGAAAATTGCTGCTCCCATTGCGCCATACATAAGCAAATCCGTTCGATTTGTCAGTGCAAAAACCACTCTGAAGTATCTGGCAACAAGAAATACCATAAAAAGTACAATAAAGATGAAACCAATTAAACCTGTTTCTCCTAGAACCTGCAGAAAGTCATTATGAGTTCTCTTAAAATTATTCCAGACAGACATATAACTTGGATTTGACTGAATTACATCCGGCGAATATAATAAATGATATAGCTGAAATGTCCCTATTCCTGTTCCAAAAAGAAGATGCATTCTATTGGAATCGTCAACCCACTGATAAACAGAATTCTTCCAGGCAGAAAATCTTTCGTTCCATGATCTGCTAGAGGTAATCGCTGAGCCTATTCTTCGTGTAACATTTATCTTTCCCCCTCCAGAAACGGGAGTTGGTGTTAAATACAAATAAGAAGTAACAATGACTAAGATCAATGTCAAAATTACAAATACCCTGCCGATTTTTGCAAAATCATCCTTTTTAAATGATTCCATTTTCCTTGAAAGGAGTAAGTAAACTGCGATAAAGATTAGATTTCCAACAAGTATTCCAACCATCACTGTCCTTGTTTCGGCGACAAAGATAGCTGCAATCATAGGTATTAAAAATGCAAGCAAAACAATCTTCAAAATTGTTACTGAAAATTTGCTCTTGAAAAGCTCCTTGAGTGGTCTTGGATTTACAAGAAAATATATCACCATGGGTATGGTAAGACCCATATAATCGGAAACGAAGTTTGGATTACCGATCGTTGACCTCATAGCTCCTCTGGTTAAACTGTCACCTGTCTTGCCCAGAAACAAATCGTAACCTATATAAAAATTCAACAATCCATTAAAGGATACTATTGCTGCGGTTATTATAAATATAAGCATGGCAAGCTCTATCTTAGATCTTGTTTTGAACGCATTTGATATATAAATACCTGTAATAACAACAATCAAAGCATAGATTGCAATATCAAGGGTGTATCTGAAATAATGGGGATTGTCTTGTAGTAAAGGGAAAATCGAAAGTAAAGCAGACACACCAAATCCCAGGGCAGCGATATGAACATTGTTGTAGTAAATTTTCAATGAATCCTGTCGTCTTTTTAACAAACCGATGATCAGAATAACCGCAAAACCGAGAGAATAAATGAAGTGTTTACCTGTGGATGGCTCATGGGTAAAACCCTTCACTATAAACAATGGTATAACCAGTATCATTGTAAGGTAAATGACTGTTTCAACATCAAGAT
>JASMTM010000181.1:0-2647 GCA_041694295.1 Petrotogales bacterium | reverse complement strand
TGCCATTGTAGCAATTGCTAGATAAAATCCTTTTAACCTTAGTGCAGGTATACCGAGCAGTACACCAAATAATCCTGCAACAAAACCTGCACCTAAAAATGAAAAAATAAATGGTACATTAAAAAAACTTACCATTACTGCTGAAAAATATGCTCCAATTGCCATGAAAGCGGCGTGACCGATGGAAATCTGTCCAGTATATCCTATAACAATGTTTAGTCCCAGTGCAACAAGTGTATAAATGAACAACAAACTAAATATTGTCAGTATAAATGTTTGATCTAAAAAAATCAACGGTAGGATAATAAATATTAAGCCTAATAATATCCAGTTTCTTTGAGTATAAATAAACTGTCTCATATACTACACCCTCTCCGTCGATCTTTTACCTAAAATACCCTGTGGCTTTATCAGTAGCAGAACCAGTATTATCGCCAGGGCAATCGCCATCTTCATTTCTTCAGAAATATATACGCCAACAAGTTGTTGAATAATACCAAGCATCAATCCACCGAGAACTGTACCGGGCAGACTTGTAAAACCACCAAGTACACCTGCTGTTAAGCCCTGTATTTGGAGGTTCAACATCATATTAGGGTGGATTTGCGTTCTTGGAGCTGCTAGCAAAGCAGCAAGAGCGCTGAGTGCTGTTCCAACACCCCATGCAAAAGCAAAAATCATACCAACCTTCACACCCATTAATTTTGCAGAATCTTCATTTTGTGCTGTGGCTCTAATTGCCAATCCGGTTTTTGTCAATTTAAAAAACAGGAACAATCCAAGCATAATCAGTGCTGTTATGACAAGGATAAAAACGTCCTGTCTTGTCATGATTATTCGACTTTCACCAATATTTATAAAAAAAGGTCTTCCAGTAACCAGAGAAGGGAATGATTTGTAGTTCTGGCCCCATATTTGCAGTGCTGCTCCTTCAAGTATCATCAGCAATCCTAGAGTTAGTATCAACATAGCAGAATGGGATAAATCTCTTACCGGTTTCATAAGACCTCTATCAGTAACAACACCAATTAAAAAACCTGCAACAAGGGCAACCACAACTCCCAGCCATAATGGTCCACCTGCAACTGCAATAACTGTATAAGCAAGATAAGCACAAAACATTCCCATATGCCCATACGCAAAATTAACTATACCAGCAGTTTTGTATATAAGAACCAGGCCAAGAGCGACCAGAGCGAAAAGGCTTCCCTCGCGTAAACCAAGTATTATTTGTTGTAAGAATAAAGACATCGTACCACTCCTTAAGCTCCGAGATATTTTTCTTTAACAAGTTCACTTTTTAGAAGTTCTCCAGATTTACCTTTAAGAGCTATATTGCCTGTTTCAAGAATGTAAGAATAATCTGAAATATTCAATGCAGCATTTGCGTTTTGCTCTACCAGGAGTATAGTGATGCTTGTTTCTTCTTTTAGTTTTAATAACAATTCAAAGATTTGTTCAGATATTTTAGGAGCGAGCCCAAGTGAAGGCTCATCAAGCATGAGAAGTTTAGGTTGGGACATCAAAGACCTTGCCACTGCAAGCATCTGTTGTTCCCCACCAGAAAGTGTTCCAGCTAGTTGCCTTCGCCTTTCTGAAAGTATTGGGAACAGTTCATAGATCCAGCTTATATCTTTTAAAACTGCCTTTTTATCTGTTCTTGTATATGCACCAGCGTTAAGATTTTCTTTTACCGTAAGATCAGGGAAAAGTTGTCTCCCTTCAGGACATTGCACTATACCCATTTTGACAATTTTAGAGCTGTCAGCATTTGTTATTTCTTTTTCTTCAAATTTGATTTTTCCGTTTTTTGCTGAAACCAAACCAGATATGGTCTTTAGTGTGGTAGATTTTCCTGCGCCATTAGAACCCAATAGCGAAGTTATACTTCCATTCTCAACTTTAAGTGAAATATTCTTAAGAGCTTTTACATATCCATAAAAAACAACAAGGTTTTCAATTTCAAGCATATTTACTCTCTCCCAGGTAAGCTTTAATTACTTCATCATTCTTTCTAATAGATTCTGGATCTCCCTCTGCAATTTTTACCCCAAAATTCATAACTGTGATTCTATCTGAAATGTCCATAACAACGGACATATCATGTTCAACCAAAAAAACAGTGATTCCAAATTCACTGGTAAATTTTTTTATCAATTCTTTCAATCTTTTTGCTTCAGACGGATTTAAACCAGCTGCTGGCTCATCAAGCATAAGTAAACTTGGTTCACTCATCAATGCTCTACCTATTTCGACCATTTTTTGCAATCCATAAGGTAGCATACCAGCCATAGTATTTAATCGATTCTTGATATTTAACATTTCTGCTACTTCCAGAGCACGTTCCCATGTGGTTCTTTCCTGTTCTTTTACTTTTTTCCCATTAACGAGCTCAAAAGTGAAAGGATAATCAAGTTCCCTGTGATGACCTATTAGTAAATTTTCACCAACCGTCATCAGTTTAAAGATTTCTAAATTCTGGAATGTTCTCGTGATTCCAGAGTTTATTACTTCATGGGGTTTTAGATTCTTCAAATCAATTCCATCAAAATGAACAGTACCTTTTGTTTCTCGGACAACTCGTGTAATTACATTAAATAATGTTGTTTTCCCGGCTCCATTTGGTCCAATTAAAGAATGGATAATC
>JASMTM010000180.1:0-5813 GCA_041694295.1 Petrotogales bacterium | reverse complement strand
TTAACTCCGGTACAAAAATTTAAAACGCCTTGATTTTGACAAAAATATGCTTTTTATACCGCACTCATTTATCCAACAACCAATTGCCGGCACAGTCATGCAAGAATTCACAGAACTCCTTACCTCCATAGATATGTCAATCGGAGGTTCACAATGGTTTGTTTACCTGCTTTTAGGGACGGGTATCTTTTTTACGCTTTACCTTTACTTTCCGCAAATCAGATATTTCAAATATGCACTTAAGATTGTCGGGGGAAAGTTTGACCGGGAAGGAGACGAAGGAGACACCAGCCATTTTCAAGCGCTTACCACAGCGCTTTCGGGAACAGTGGGTACGGGCAATATTGCAGGAGTTGCTCTTGCGGTACACCTTGGAGGCCCGGCAGCTCTTTTCTGGATGCTGGTCACAGCATTAATCGGAATGACCACTAAATTTGTTGAAGTAACGCTTTCTCATAAATACCGGGAAAAAGCATCTGACGGTTCAATAAGCGGTGGCCCGATGTACTATATGAAAAAACGATTAAACATTAAGCTGCCTTCAGGAAAAATAATAAAAACGGGCAGTTTCATGGCTGTTGTATTTGCCATCGCTACGATATTCTCCTCCTTTGGCACCGGTAATCTGCCCCAGATCAACAGCATATCCAACTCTCTTTTCGAAACATTTGAAATTCCGCATATTATAACCGGTGCCATATTGAGCATATTTCTTGCATTCGTTATAGTTGGCGGAATTAAGCGGATTGCGCGGGTTACCCAAACACTGGTTCCTTTTATGGCTGTGGTTTATTTTATTGGTGCTCTGATGGTTATTATTTACAATTACGAGAATATAATCCCATCTCTCGAGGCCATTGCCACCGGTGTATTTAGCGGAAGTGCAGCTACAGGCGGTTTTCTTGGCGCATCGGTAGCTTTTGCTTTCAACAGGGGAGTTAACAGGGGATTGTTTTCGAATGAAGCCGGCCAGGGTTCGGCACCCATTGCTCATTCGGCTGCAAGAGCACACGAACCGGTCTCGGAAGGACTGGTTGCTCTCCTCGAACCATTCATTGACACAGTAATTATCTGCATGTTGACAGGGCTAACACTGCTTGCATCGGGAGCCTGGAGCGAAAAATACGAAAATAAATTCCAGATGACTGACATGGAAATTTTAGCCGGAGAATACCAGGAAAACACGAATGAGAATGCATTGAAGCTACATATAAAAGGCAAAGACCTCCTGCCCCGGTATGACGGAGACGTTCAGATAGAGAACGGGAAAATTGCGGATGACATAACCATTATCCATGCGCGCTCAGTAGCCGAAGATGTATCTTTCAGGAATCAGGATGGCACTCTTTTTACCGGAAAAGCCAAAGTAAGAAACGGACAACTGACCGAGCCCGAAAAATATGTTGTTTACGGAAAATCGCTCCTCCACAGTGCTCCGCTGACAACCGTAGCTTTTTCAAAAAGCTGGTTCGGCGAATACGGGAAATATATCGTTTCAATAGGACTTTTGCTCTTCGCCTTTTCAACTGCCATTGCGTGGTCATATTATGGCGGACGGGCTGTTACATTCCTTTTTGGGATTAAGGGAGTCATCTGGTATAAAATAATTTATATCATAGGCTTTTTCCTTGCTTCTTTCACAGATACCACAATTGTATGGATTTTTTCTGGAATTACCATCGCTCTTATGACCATTCCCAACCTGCTCGGTCTCCTGATACTTCACCGTGAAGTAAAAGCCGAAATCGGTAGTTTCTGGGACGAGTACCGGAAAAGCTTTCCGAATGAAAAAGCCCCCAAAAGATAAAACGTGTTATTCATGCCGGACAGGCTGCCCCTATTTTCCAGGAGAACTCGCATGATTATTCTTATACATCTTCTTTCGTAAAGATTTTTACCATGCTCATTTCGTTTATTGTTATTGGCTTATTTGTTGCAGGAATTGTTGCAGGTTCATTTTTCAGAGGCAATAAAAAATTCATCACGCTGAACGAAAAGCTTGTAAGTATAGTTGTTTTCGCACTATTGTTTTTTCTTGGCATTTCGGTCGGGTCTGATACAAGAGTTGTAAACAATATTTCATCATTAGGCTGGAAAGCAATTGCTCTGAGTGGTGGGGCAATTTTAGGAAGTTTGTTACTTGCGGCCATGGTGTCTTCGTTTTTCACCAATGATGCAAATAAGAATAGAAAACCTGACAGGGGTACCGAAAGAGTAATCTCAATAAAATTATTGAATTAGGCATTTTGCCAATACAACAAAAATAGCTAAATTAGGGGAAAAAAGAGTAAGAAATGGAGAACAAATTTAAAAGCCTTACGATTTTTGAGTTTCAGAAACGTTTCCCTGACGAGGATGCCTGCTATGAATATCTCATTGAGTTAAAATGGGGTAATGGTTTTGTTTGTCCCAATTGTGGACATACTAACTATTGCAAAGGAAAGCGGAAATATGACCGACAGTGCACCAGTTGCCACCGTATAGTATCTCCTACAAGTGGAACTTTGTTCCATAAGTTGAAGTTTTCGATTTTAAAAGCATTTTACATTGTTTATTATGTCAGCACCAGTAAGAAAGGGATCAGCAGCACAGAACTGAGCAGGAAACTAGGATTGAGGCAAAAAACCTGTTGGTCTTTCAAGCAGAAGGTAATGAGGGCAATGAAAAGCAGTGGCAGACATAAAATTAAGGGTAAAGCGGAAGTAGATGAAACAGTAGTTGGCGGGCAGGAAGAAGGTACCAAAGGACGTAAGAACAAGAAAAAGAAATTGGTTGTGTTTGCCATTGAAAAAAATGGCAAAGGAGTAAGCCGTATGTATGGAAAAGTTATCAAACAAAGCAGTTCAAAAGAACTGGGGGCATTTCTGGAATCAGTAATGGAAAAAGACGCCAGTATAAAAACCGATAAATGGAGAGGGTATCAACCTTTAGGCAAAAAATTCAGCAACCTTCTGCAAATAGAATCAGGGAAAAAAGGGAATAATTTCCCGGATTTACATCGGGTCATTATGGGTTTTAAAGGCTGGCTCAGAGGAATGCATCACCAGGTAGAACATTTGCAGGGATACATCGATGAATACTGCTACCGGTTTAACCGTAGCTTTATGAAAGAAGAAATTTTTGACAACCTAATGATGAGGATGGTCAAAGCCCCACCTATGACGTATAAACAAATTATTGCTTAAATGCCTAATTCAATTAATATTTTTAATAACTATTAAATTAGAAACAGATGGAAAAAAAGAAAGAAATTATCAGACAAAGTGTTGGCATTGATATTTCCATGGATACCTTTGATGTGTGTATCATACAGATGCAAGAAGATTTTGATACCTGTGTTGTATCAACAAAAAAATTTTCAAACACGCAAACCGGTTTTGAGCAGTTCTACAAATGGGTATCTAAATTTAAAACAAAAGATATGCCCATTGCTCATACAATGGAGGCTACCGGAGTTTATTATGAAAGTTTAGCCTATTTTTTAAAATCTAAATCAGAAACGGTCCATGTTGTTTTACCGAACAAATCAAAAAAATTTGCAGAGAGTTTAGGCTTACGTTCCAAAACCGATAAAATTGATGCAAAAATGCTTGCTCGCATGGGCGTTGAGCGAAAATTACTTCAATGGAATCCATGTTCAGTCTTTTTTCGCGATTTACGTTTTTTAACAAGAGAACGCCTAAGCTTAATACAAGACAGAACAAGAGCAAAAAATCAACTTCATGCTTTGCAGCATTCTAATAAGCCACAAAAGAAAACTATTGAGCGTTTAACAACCAAGATAGCGTTTTATGATGAACAAATAGAGGAAGTAGAGCAAGATATAAAACAGTTGATAGAAAGCGATAAAATTTTATCTGAAAAAACAAAAAGGGTTCTTACAATACCAGGTGTTAGGTTAACTACTTTAGCTCCGATTATAGCGGAAACCAATGGTTTTGCAGCAATACAAAACATAAAACAATTAACAAGTTATGCCGGTTATGATATTCGCATAAGGGAATCGGGAAAATGGAAAGGACATAATAAAATATCAAAGAAAGGGAACAGCTATATAAGAGCTTCGCTGTTTTTTCCGGCATGCACGGCAGCAGAACATAATAAGCCGTTAAAACAAAGTTATAAACGAATAAAAGAAAAAAAGAAAATACCAATGGTAGCTAATACCGCAGTTCAAAGAAAGTTGTTGGCATTAATCTATACCTTATGGGAAAATGATACAGAATTTGACGAAAATTATCAGGTTAAAAATAAAATTGCATAAACATCGGGTATTGCTTGAGCCGAAGTTTTCCTTTGGGTTTTTAAATTAATTGGCTCGATGCCAATTAATTTAAGAAAAAAGTAGCAAGGCTCTTTCGTCCTTGCTACACAAGATAAACATCGGTTCATTGTATCGCCGCATGTTTTCCTTTGGGTTAGCACAAAGATAAAGAAATAAAAATTTTATCAAAATAAATTTGGATTTTAACACAGAACCTAAAAAGCATCTTTGTTGCCAAACTCGTTGTTGTTTTAAATTTTTGCATCCTCATTAACAACAAGTTAACTCCGGTACAAAAATTTAAAACGCCTTGATTTTGACAAAAATATGCTTTTTATACCGCACTCATAGAATAAAATGAAACCAAATGTTTCGGTCACTTATCAGTACTAAAGAAGATAACCGTTCACTAATTCCGAGAATCATCGTCGGGTTGGTTTTTCTTTCCGAAGGTATACAGAAGTTAATCTTCCCCGAAATTACGGGTGCAGCGCGGTTTGATAAGATTGGTTTCGAAAACCCGGAGTTTCTTGCTTCCTTTGTGGCTGTTTTCGAAATTGTTTGTGGTGTGTTTGTTATTACAGGAACAATTGTGCGGTTGACAGTCATCCCTCTTTTGATAATAATGATTACGGCAATTGTGACAACAAAAATTCCGATACTCACTGAAGAAAGTTTCTGGCGTATGGCACATGCTGCCCGAACCGACTTTGCCATGTTATTGCTGTCGGTTTATTTACTTATTTACGGAGGAGGAAAATGGTCAGTAGACAGATTTCTGCAGAGGCTTTAAAAAAGGACTGCCCTCATGGTACAGTCCTTTATCATATCCTGCGTATTAACTCGAAAATTGTTAATTATTCAGGGAATACCGTTTGAAACCGGTCACTGTTAGTTCCTTGTCGGCCCCTTGAAGATACTGCTTAATAGACAATTTATTATCTTTAACAAAAGCCTGCTCCAGAAGGGTACTTTCTTTGAAGAATTTTCCAAGACGTCCCTGTGCAATACGATCAAGCATTTCCTCGGGTTTACCTTCATTACGGGCCATCTCTTTACCAATCTCAAGCTCCTTGTCGATAATATCCTGAGGTACAGAATCGCGATCGACAGCTATCGGTGCCATAGCAGCCACCTGCATGGCCACATCTTTGGCCATCTGATCCTCCACATCGGCTTTATTGAAGCCAACGATGGTAGCCAGCTTATTGCCGGGGTGAATATAAGCCATAACCTTTTCTGCTTCTATAACTTCAAAAGCAGCAAGTTCAAGTTTTTCACCAATAACACCGATTTGTTCGGTAATAACATCCTTAACAGGAACACCGTCCAGCTCAAGTTCCTGAAGTTCATCAAGGGTTTTTACGCCCTTTTCAAGACCAAGGTCGAGGATTGATTGTGCGAGTGCCACAAAGCTGTCATTCTTGGCCACAAAATCGGTTTCACAATTCAAGACCACCAAAGCACCTTTTTTGGCATCATCGGTAACTTTTGAAAGAACAACTCCTTCACTGGCTTCGCGATCGGCTCGTTTGCTGGCCACAGCCAT
>JASMTM010000179.1:0-13119 GCA_041694295.1 Petrotogales bacterium | reverse complement strand
AAGATGACACTGGAGGGTCGTATGCCGTTATAAAAACGCTTGGTGATAAAGTAGAGCTTACACTCTTTTCTTTAGAAGGAATAACTATAAAAAAAATCGAGCTTTCACACAAATAATTCACTAGCCAAGATTTATTTAGACTTTTTTCTTCTTTTTATGGACTTGAATCTGTTTAGTATTTTGACGAATTTTTCTCCTGATAGAACAGAAATAGTAATGAAGCTACCTACAAGGACACCAATTATAACAATAACAGCAACTCTAGCATATAGTTTGAGTGGAGAAAACAGCAGTACAGAAAAACCTAGAGCTAAAGCGTATGAATTAGCCATTACTGTCTTAACAACCTCGGGGTAACCTTTTTGGTCACGTTTTTGCCAGATTTTGAGATGAATGGAATAATCGATGACTATGCCTGCAAGCATAACAGAAACTATCGATGTGCCGATTTCCAGAGGTATTGAAAAAAGTGCCATAGTTATGAAAGCGGACATTATGGCTGAAATGACGCCAATAATTGACATAGTTGCATCTTTAATACTCTTTAATAAGATAGCAGTTAACAGAAAGATAACAGCAAGTGCACCAAGCAGGCTAACAGTTTGATTTATAACCACTTCATCATTTATTCTTTTCCAAACTAATACAGGCGAATACACATCACCAGTAAGGTTATAAGAATCGAGAAGTTCGTTTATTTCGGTTTCCATTTCACCGGCTTTTTTAGTATCCGTTATTGTAGAGTTGACCATAATGATAAAATCGTCCTCTGTTACAAAGGTTGTTAAAAATGAACCGAGGTCAGTATCTTTAAACAAAGGAGAACTTAAAACTGACAGTCCAAAACCAGTAGATTTAGAAACATCCATCAAACTTTTTGTTCCATTTATATGTTCAATTTTTTGCAGTTCACTATTAATCGTAGTTAAAAAATCAGCATCACTTGAAAATTTATTGTGTTCTGGTTTTTCAATCACAACATAGTATGGAATTAAATATTCAAAGCTTTCTCTTATATTTTCAGCACTGGTAACTAGTTCGCTATTACTGGAAAAATATGATAATTCATCTGTAGAAACCCTTACAAATGGAATTGAAAAAATTCCTGCAACAATTATAATTACACAAACATACTTCAGTATATTCAAAACATTCTTGCCGGGTATGACAAGGAATTCCAGTTTAATAGGTCTTTGATGATGATGTTTAACCTTAACATTAACGAAAAAAGGTAATAAAAAGCAAGCATAAAGAGCCGTTATCATTAGACCAATTGAAATGAACAAACCAAACATTTTGAAAGCTCTCATAGGGGCGAATATAAAAGACATAAAACCAGCCACAGTGGTAAAAGAGGAAAACATTACTGGTACAATCTCTTCTCTCAGAGTAATCTTGAACAACTCAAAGTCAGATGTTGCTTTTTCTCTATTGATCAGTAGCCTTTTTGCAACATGAAGTCCGTAAACAGAGCCAATAATAACAATTAAAGAACCAACCAGAGTTGTCAAAGTGTTAATAGCAATATTGAATCTGATCATTAGCCAATAAGCGAATACAACAGAAACCATAGAAGGAATGATAGCAACGAAACCGAGCCAAAAATGTTTTAGTGCAACCCCAAATAAAACAACGATAATCAGTATGATCAATGGTGGGTATAGAAATGCGAATTGCTTTATGTAATCGAAAAGAGTTTTTTGAACAAGAAATTCACCAAAAGCCATTGCTTCAAGATTGTATTCTTCCTCTAATTTCCTTTCTATTTCTTTTAAAGCTGCTGTTAGAGACTCATTATTCTTGAGTTCTGACATCCAGAAGAATGTATTTACATATTTTCCGTCTTTTGAAACTAGAAAATTGCTATAAAGCGGATCTTCAAGTAGATATTCAAGATCATCAATATTATTAAAAATATTAGTGGTCTCAAATCTCAGTGGGAAAAGTGAGGTAATTCTAAACTGTATAGCATCTAGAGGGCTGAATACTCTATCTATGCCATTATCTAGATTCTCGTATAGTGAAGATCTAAGATAATCAAGTGCTTCTATTAAACGATCATTTTTTTCAGGAATTTCAATTAAAAACATTCCGGTATTTAACATACCAGACTTTTCAGCAAAGCGTTCATAACTTTTTACATAGTCATTTTCTGGAATAAAAACCCGTGGGTCAGTGTCGATTTTTATTTCATCGCTCATATCAACTATTGCGATTAATGTTATGAATATTGTTATGATTATTACAGCAAAACGTAGCTTGAACATCCTTCTCTTTCACTCCTCCTTAAGAATATTCTATCAGAAGCATGATATAATTCGTTTGGGGTGATATCTGTGAAAATCAGATGGTATGGACACGCCTGTTTTTTAATACAGAGCGGTGATAAAGTAATTGTAACCGATCCTTTTGACGAAACCGTCGGTTATAGTTTGCCCGATATAAAGCCTGATCTCGTATTAGAAAGCCATCAGCATTTCGATCATAATGCGCATCATTTGTTAAAAGGTGATTTTCAGATAATAAAAGATGACATAATTGAAGGCGAGGTTAAAGGCTTTAAGATTGAAGGTTATAATTCTTTCCATGATGATGAACAGGGAAAGAAACGGGGTAATAATATCATTTTTAAGATTACCACACCAGAAGGCTTCAGAATAGTTCATCTTGGTGATCTTGGTGCGATGCCGTCTGAAGATGTTGTCAATTCTATTATGAATCCTGACATACTACTGGTTCCAGCAGGAGGTAAATACACATTTGAACCTGATACAGCAGCAGGATTTTCAAAACAATTAAAACCAAAAATAATTGTCCCTATGCATTTCAAAACAGAAGTAATTTCTGACTGGCCTATAAAAACTGTGGATGATTTTCTAAGCTATTTCGAAGATCATCAGGAAAAGGATTTACTAGTTCTTGAAACACCTGGTGATTTGAAAGATTATGAACTTGATGTAGTTGTCCTTGATTACGAAGCGAAGGAATAGTGGAGGCTTATTTATTAGCAAAAAGGATATTTTAAACCTTTTAGGAATATGCAAAAAATCAGGAAGTATTGTTTTCGGAAAAGAGCATATAAAAAATGCTATATATAATAAGAAAAGTATTATCGTTGTACTGGCAGAAGATGCAGGTAGGAGTTTACGTGACTATTTACTGGGGTTATGTAAAAGAGAAAATGTAGTTACAATTGTATTGAAAGAAATAAACAAAAAACAGTTGGGAAGAAGTATTGGGAAGTCTGAAATATCTGCTGTTGGAGTAACGGACAGAATTCTGTCTAATAAGATACTGGAAAGGTCAAAATCTGGAGGTGTCGTTAGTGTCCAAGACCCGTGTATACGAACTTGCAAAAAGACTAAAAATATCAACTAAAGAATTAATGGATGAGCTTGAAGAGCTTGGTATTCCAACGAAAAGCCACATGTCGGTTCTTGATGATGAGACGGTTAATATAATTCTTGGTTTGCATGAAGTTGAAACAAAGGAAGAAAAATCAACTGTAAAAACAAAGAAAAAGGCGAAACATAAAAAGGAAAAAGAAAAAGAAGAAGCTGAAGAAGAGGAGAAAAAAGCAAAAAGGAAAGAAAAAGCAGAAGAAAAAGAAATAGAAAAAAAGAAGATCTTTGTAAAACCAGAAGAGCTAAAACTAAATATACTTGCATCAAAGATGAAAATTCCCGTCGCAAAGATTATTAAGGATTATTTCTCAAAAGGTATTGTATTACGTCCTCCGCAAACATTAAGCCTTGAAGAAGCAAAAAAAGTTGCCGTGGAGTATAACTGCGAACTTGAGCTCCAAAGGGGAGAAATAATCGATCCGGTAGAAGCATTGAAGAAAAAATTTGAAAAACTGTATCAAGATGAAAAAAATTTGGTTCAGAGACCTCCTGTTGTTACTGTAATGGGACATGTTGACCACGGTAAAACTACATTGCTGGATCACTTAAGAAAAACGAAAGTAGCTGAAAGTGAAGCAGGCGGAATAACTCAATCTGTCGGTGCTTATCAAATTCCCGTTAATAACAAATTGATTACATTCATAGATACTCCCGGTCATGAAGCGTTTACGGAAATGCGTGCCAGGGGAGCACAGGCTACAGACATAGTAATTTTGGTAGTTGCAGCTGATGATGGGGTTATGCCTCAAACTGTGGAGGCATTTGATCATGCTAAAACAGCAAATGTTCCGATAGTAGTGGCTATCAATAAAATCGATAAACCTAATTCGAATATAGAGATGACAAAACAACAGTTAGCTTCTAAACTTGGTTTAGTTCCAGAAGATTGGGGAGGAGATACAATAACAGTTCCTATTTCAGCTCTTAATGGACAGGGTATAGATGAATTATTAGAAATGGTGCTACTTGTTGCTGAAATGAACGAGATTCGTTGTGTTCCAGAGGGCCCAGCAAGAGGTGTTATTGTTGAATCCAGACTTGATAAAGCCGTTGGCCCGCTGGCAAATGCCATTGTAAAAGATGGTATTTTAAAAAGAGGAGACTATCTTGTTGCTGGTTCAACACTTGGTAAGGTAAAAGCGCTAATTGATGAAACCGGAAAACGTGTAAAAGAAGCGAAACCCTCTGAACCCATTCAAATACTCGGTTTTGATGAAGTTCCTGATGTGCATGAGATAATGTACGTTGTAGAAACACTTGATCAAGCAAGAGAAGTAAAAGAAAGTGCTGAAAAGAAAGAATCGAAGGAGTCAATGATAAAGGGTAAGAAAGGAGTAAAGCTGGAAGAGTTTGCAAAAACATCTGAAGGTGAAGAAACAAAAACACTCAACCTAATCATCAAAGCCGATTCCTTTGGCACAGTAGAGGCTTTAAAACAATCAGTCGCTAGGCTGGAAACAGAAGAAGTGCATATTGAAGTAATACATTCTGGTATAGGTTCAATAAATTCAAGTGATGTTATGCTTGCAGCAGCGTCGAATGCAGTTATACTGGGATTTAACGTTAAGCCTAATAGTGAGGCAAGAAAAGATGCAGAGGTAGAAGATGTTCAAATAAGGACTTACGATATCATTTTTGAACTTATAGATGATCTTAAGAAAGCACTTGAAGGATTGCTCGAACCTGAAGAAGTAGATGAAACAACCGGTCATGGTGAGGTAAAAGAAGTATTCAGAATAAAGAAAGTTGGATATATTGCAGGTGTACAGATGATCGATGGACACGTGCAGAAAAAAGGCGAAGTACGCGTATATAGAAACGGTGAAGAAATCCATGATGGACCTATAGAAACACTTAAGCATTATAAAGACGATGTATCAAGAATCGAGGCACCAAAAGAATGCGGTATCAAACTAGAAGGGTTCGAAGACATCGAAAAGGGAGACGAACTTGAATTCCACATAAAAAAACAGGTTAGAAGAACACTTGATTTTAACGAAAACCAATAAAGATATTTTTAGTATAATTTAGGGGAAGATTTAATCATCTCCCCCTTTTTCGATATCATCATTTGATGATTCACTAACTTCTTGTGAACCTTCAGAGTCAATAGTCTCATCAGAATACAATTCATCAGCAATCTTTTTGTACATTTTATATCGTAAATAAATCATCAAAATAATTCCAAAAAGACCAATAATAGATAACCAAAAGCCTATAATAAATCCACCAACTAACATAAATAAAAGAGCAAAGATAACGGGGAAATAGATTAGCTCAAAAAACAATCTAATTCCCTTCATACCTTTTTTATCTTTCATTGAAAAATTATTCCTCCTTTATAACTAGAATTGCTCTATGCTTTAATTCTATCAGTAATTAGATGTAGAAGATATCCAAAAAAGCCTGAAAGAGAAATATACAGTGAATTTGTAATAACCACCGGATCTGTTACTTGAAACCCTTCTGATGACAGATAAATCATGCTAATAATTAATGCAAAACAAATAGCTGCAAAAAGTGTATGCATAAATCCTCTATGCGAAAGAAGGTCGATTACTCTTGACACTCCAAATCCAACAAGAACAGATATGGCGAAAGAAGTTCCAATACCTAAAGCGTTTGAATCCGTAAAATCGATCAAATATTCCTGAAAATATGGATAGGATACGCTTATATAAAAAATTGCTGAAACAATGGCAGATAAAATTACCTCTGTTGTACGTTTAATTAAAGCTGAGTTTGAATCTATGTCGGGCAAATCGCTACCTAAAATATAGAGTAAATAACCAATGCATATAAATGGAGCGGTGATGGTGAATTTAACGTTAAAAGCTTCAGTTATTCCGATAAACAACGCTATATAGATTGGATAGGTGTACAGACCAATTGAAATATGCGTTCTAAAGTCAGGCATATCAAACCCCAGCAATCGTAATTATTTATCAAACATTCATTTGAACTTATCTATGTTTTCATTTACATTGGATTTTACAGATAAAACAGCTTTGTTAATTGTGTCATAATACAAAGAATAGAAATCATCGAGTTTATTAATAATTTTTTCGGCATGCAGAAGATTCGATTCGAAAACAGTGGCGACAGTCGTATTTAGATTCATATCAGGTGTCACACTTGTTTGCTTTAAAAAAGCCAATTTATCTGTCACGGCTTTTCTGAAAAGCCTTGAAAATTCAATAATTATAGATGAATCAACGCGATAATCTAAATTAGGAATTCCAAGAGCATATTTTATTTTATCCTGATAGGGAAAAACCAAAACGGATCCTTTAGGAAAACTGATCCACTTTCGAAATGCTTCCAAAAGTATTTTATAAAGTGAATCATTTATTTTTTCTGAAAGGGTCATATAATTTGTGCCCGACATTGTATCCTTCAATTTCTCTCTTCTTATTAATCTTTCATTGCCACAAATCGCTATAAAATTCAATTTTAAAGGATATTGCAGTATAACCCTTTGCACCTTCTGAGATACAGTTTCAGGAAACAATTCTTTATAAATAGACATGCTTTTCTCTAATAGTGTCAGGTCTGTAAATCGATATATGGCACTGGAAGTTTCAAGTGGGCTGGAAGAAGAAATTCCAAAAAAACTCTTTCCTTCTGAATCAACAAAGAATGAAAGAACAGGAAATTTCGAAAAAGAATCTCTTACTATCGTTGTACAGAAGTGTCCAAATCGGGTTTCAAGTAACTCTTCCCTCTCAGTAAGTACTTCTGATTCTGAAGCTAATTTATCCTTTAGATCTTGATAATATGCAATAAAATCTTTTTCAAGTAATTTTGGGCCACTGTAAATACTCATTTAACTATCACCGCTGACGAACGACCATAAATATTTTCGCAGTCATCAAGGAATGTATCGTTATATTTACTGGACAGTACAAACAATACTTTTCTTTTCACTACTGGTATATCAGTATAGCCATCTGTAAAAATTATTATCCCTTCTGGACGTAATTCTTCCTGAACATAATCTATAGCAGGTTGAAGATCGGTCTCCCCTCGACCAATTAATTTCAGATCTTTCCAAACTCCTTTAGAATATTGCATCACAGACTGAACAGCTTCATCGACCTGAACTAGCCATATACGTGAATCCGTTATTCGCGTCAACGCATCGATCTCGCTGAAGAAAGAGTTGAACTCTTCTTCGATTATGCTACCGCTTGTATCAACTACAATAACAACCTTTGCTGCGTAATCGTTTCTCCAGCCAGGTTGATCATCGTAACGTCTGTTTGGTTTCATTGGTGTACGATATCTGCCTACATGAAGAGATGAACCTATAAATCTTCTGATAATCGTTTTCCAATCAAGTATAGGTTTATTTAAGAGCAATGATATGGAAGCTTCTATTCCTTCTGGCACACCATCCTTGGCTTTTTCATAGGTTTCTGCAATTACATTCTTTAAGAGCTCATCAATATATTCATGAGGTATTTCGAAATCACCAAATTCTTCATGTGAATCAGGCATATTCATACTAGTTTCGATTACTTCGAGATCAACTGTATTGTTATTTTTCATAAACTCAATTGCCCAATCATGGTATTCTTCGGCAGTTTTTCCAGGAAGGGAACCAGGTGGAGAAACAAAGAAATTCTCGTTATCAGTACCACAGCCTTCCAATAATAATTTATCAAGGGGCATACTCAAGACATCTAATTCTCGTATGTACTGATTTATTGCTGCATCCATGCACAAATTCCACAGTGTTCTATCTCTTTTATTTTTTACCGAAATTAAAATATGACCGTTTACTATGTGTAAACATTCATGCTTAAGAAGCGCTTGCACGAGCAAGAAGTCTTTGTTACCTAAGACTTCCGGATTATAAAGTAACTGAAGATTACCTGACGATGATACCCTGAGTTTGAGTGTTCTTACGGTTGAACTAGGTATCCTTTCAATAAACATAAACAGGTAATTATAAAAGGGGCTGTCCCTTGAAATTTCAATTACTGCTTGCTGAACAATATCACTGTTCAATTATCTTCCCTCTTCTCTAAGAAATGAAGTATTTCATCATCAACTGCAAGCTCTTCAATGAGTTTTTCAAAGAAAACTCTTCTCAGCCCTTTCTCTTTTTGCATTTTAAATACAATATGTCTTATAATGCCAAAAAAAGAATCTTTAGGAATTATCTTTCCGAGTTTGAGTAAATTTGAAGCTAGTTTAGGAATCTTCTCCATCATCTCCTGTAGTTTTGACTCACTCAGTTCAGAAAGATATTTGGTAGTTCTAGAAACAAGTGCACTTACTGCTGATATATTCATGTTTTCTATTCTTTTTATTGTATTATCGTCAAGATTAAGCAAAACATCTTCTATCTGGGGAAGAATTAGCTTTCCTTCAATTCTGTTAATAAATGTTCTCGCAGCTTCTGGTCCAATCATACCGGCTGCAATGGGATATCCAAATTTTTCGATATCTTTTTCATCCAGTGATTTGAAAACGTTACCCAGTTTATACCAGCTTCTTGGACTTGGTCTAAGTTCAAGTCTCATAGATACAACAGTGTCTCTTGAAAGAAATTCTGGATATTCTTCAATAAAATTTGTAATATCCGCGGGTACTTTCATCGAATTTGCCCAATTTATCCATTCTTCAGGTGTTGGAGTAATTTCAAGATGGAAGAATCTTGACATGAATGCAGGGTCAGTTATAAGTTCAACTTGATCGTATTCCTCATCTGGTGGGTTTGCAGCAGCCAGAACCCAGCTTCCTTCAGGTAGAAAATGATTGTGTATCCTTCTATCTATAAGCAACTGCATTATAGCATTCCTTATTGATCTATGGGCTCTGTTGATTTCATCAATCATTATTATCACATTTCCATGTTCAGGCCACCAATCTGGTTTTAAAAATTCTGTTTTATTTTCACCACGTGAAGGCAATCCAATGAGATCCCCCGGCTCCATTTGTGAAATAACTAGTATTATAAGGTCTCTATTAGTTTCTTCAGCAATTTCCCTTGCCAGGTCTGTTTTGCCAACACCAAAGTGTCCCCAAACAAGTGGGACTTCATTTGCTTCCATTATCTTTTTACTCAAGTATTTTACTTCTTCTACTTTCAATGTTATCCCTCCGAGCTTCGTTAACCATATTTATGAACGATTATATCATGCAAATTCAATTGCGTTGAGTTTTAAAAACCTTTATAAACCACAGTAACAATGTTATCCATAAAGCTAAGGGTATCAGTAGGCCAAAAAATAACCGATGTAAACCAGAAATCGGTAAACCAAGAAAAGCAATAAAAAAGTCGATATTGCCAGATTTTAAAAGAGCCAAAGAAAGACTGGAGAAGACTGGTATAAACGAACTAAATATAAACGAAAGCACAGCTCCTATGAAGGTAAGTGATTTAAAAACATTTGCAGATTCTCCTGTGCCATGGTGTTTTTCTAGAGTACCTCCAAATAAAGCCAGAACAAATTCCGATGGTAATAGTAGAATCATAAACGAAGTGATGAAACCAGAGTATTCTGGTATTCGAATCCTAAAATATAGAAGCAGAGCAATTACAATAAACGTATAAATTAAGAATATTGTTAAACCTTTTGCAAATGCTTTAATCAATGAATTGACCGGAAAAGTATTACGATATTCCTTGATTTGCCTTTCAAATGCAAAAAGCGCTGTTGAGGAAACTGTTGTGTAATTGCAAATAAGAAATACGCTTAAACCTATGAGCTGAATAACCCCTCCGCCTTTTAACAAAAATGGGTTGGCCACAGTAATTATTGGAACAAAGAACAGTGGATATATAAAAGCAAAGGCAAGTTTAGGTTCACGAAATACAAGTATCAATTCCTTCTTTATTAAAGAAGGGAATACGGGTAAACTCTTTCCAGTTACTTTATACTTATTTATTGGTTTTGAAGTAAAACTATGGATAGAATGAATAGTTTTTTTATAAAGTAATCTGCCTACCGTGTCAGTAATTAATGCCACGATAATGAAGTAAACAACATAAACAATTTTATCCGCATAGTTGCCAACAATAGCGTTAACAAAAGGGCTCCAGGGTAGGAACCTTGATAACAGTACTTCTTGAAAACCTGAGAATTTCTGTACTACTTCCTGAGGTTTCGCAAGATCGATCTGGGAGAAATCGAGGAACCTTAGTGTAAAAACAAAGGCAAATAATGTAAAAGCAGTCATTATTACAGAAATATATTTTAGCATTCTTCCTCTGGCAATAAAAACTACTAAGAAGGAAACCAGTGTAGTTAACATTAAAATATTAATTATGAACAGTATTAGAAGAAAAAGTGCGTAAATGAAATCTGCTCCAGAAAAACCCAATCCGCTCAAAGCACTTAAAAAAATCGGGACAAAAAGCAGCAGTGGTAAGCTACCAGCAGCAAGAACTTCCAGCATTTGAGATCTAAAAATATTCAATGATTTTACGGGTGCGCTTAACAAGAACTGAACTCTGTCGGAGAAAAATAGATTAGATACGGCAACGGGTAAGTCACTTCCAAGCATAATAACAAATATTACAGATGATAAAAATGCTACTATTAAAGCATTTAGATCTACTCCAGTTAATTCTTGTAACCTTGGCGCAAGTTCTGCCAGTTCTTCGAAATTTGGAATGAAGTAATCCCTAATATAAAAAACAAATGGAAAAATCAACAGCCCTATCAACCCGGCAGCTGCCAGAATGATTACAATACTCTTTATTCCATGTCTAGTAAAGATGTTATAATTTTCCAGAATTCTCCATTTGATCATTTTAGAAAGTTCACTCATACCTCTATTTTAAATGAAGGAGGTTCAAATGTTATATGTGATTGCTCTGGCTATTGTAATAATAGTAATTGCTTATATTATTAAAGGTTTTCAGGAATCAGAAGAAGAGGGAACCTCCACTAATGATGAAGCAGAAGAAAAAGAACTTAAAATTTCTTTCTCTCCTCATGCGGTTCAGAGAATGAATGAAAGGAACATTAAAGCTGAAAGAGTTTACAGTTTACTTGATTCTGAGAACCTGAAAACGAGTATTACCAACTGTAGCAGAATAAAGGTCTCTGATAGCGAATTAACAGCGGTCGTATTAATTAAGGGTGAGTTCTTAGAGATCATCACTGTTTTTTGGAATAATGAAGATAATGAAGAACAGTGTTAAAAATTGGAATTTAGCAAAATAATCTGACCGGTTTTTGGTCGTTCTTTTGGTTATGATAAGTTATAAATTTGCTGTTATTTCTTTGAATTGTTTTTTAAAATCAGGTATTTTCATTTTGAAGGGTTTATGCTTTAGAATATAAAAGTAATAAAAATTTCATTGGGGAGAGGTGGGAACTGTGGATAAGAAAACTCTGATTATATCTATGTTTATTTTGTTATTTGTTTCTATGTTTCCTTTCAACCACATTAATGAAACAAATTTAATTATCATTCCATTATCGAGAGAATGTGAGAATTTGAGTTTTGAGTATTTTGGTACAAGAAGTATGAGCTTGCAAATAAAGGATATGTCAAAACTTGGAACAGAAAATTTTGTTTTTTTAATCAAAGGCTGGATATTTAAACCCAACACCAATGAAGACATGGGTAAAGAGGCTGTACTCGAGATAGAGTTTTCCGATTCCTATATTACAAAAAGTATTCCGATTACAGAAACAAATCTTTATTATAATATTGAACCACATATAGTAATTACATCAAAAAACATTGAAAGGATCAAGCTTTTTAATATTGAGGTTCACACCTCAGAATTCCTGCCGGTAAAACAACCATTTGATGTAATTTCCACAGAAAAAGCTGCTACAAGAATCACCGGCATAAATGCTCTCAATGTGGTTGATAGCAAAGCTGAAATTACTGAAGAAGTATCTGTGGATGATAACCTATTTTTTCTGATTTCTGCTGGAGAAAAACCGACAGGTGGATATTCTTTGAAGGTTAATGAAGTTTATAAGAAAGGTAGAGAGTTCATAGTGAAAGCGGAGCTGGATGCGCCTTCAGAAACTGACTTTGTTACACAGGCTTTTACCTATCCACAAAAAGCAATAAAACTCGGTAAATACAACACTGGTCAGTACGAAGCAACTCTGGAACTGTCTGTTAACGAAAACGGTGAAAAAATAGTAAAATATTATACAGTTACTTTTCTCATAAGGGAGGACACTAATTGAAGTTTGAGATACACCCGATTGGTGTAGTTCATTCGCCTTTCATTTATAAAAAAGATGCGCCACCTCAAGTAAAGTATTCGTTGAATACGAAAGCAACTGTGGAAATATATCATGATTATGTTGAAGGTATTAACGGACTTGAAAGATTTGAAAGTATTATAATTATTTCCTACTTGCATGAATCTCAGAATTACTCTTTAATGACAACACCTAGAACGGGCAACAAACTGAGAGGAGTATTTTCAACAAGATCTCCTCATAGACCCAACCCATTAGCTATTTCAATAACCAAGTTACTTGAAATAAAAAACAATGTGCTTTATATTCAGGGAATTGATCTAATAAACGAGACACCAGTTATTGATATCAAACCTTATATAAAAGAAATTTAATGTACCTTAAACAGGGAGGTTATTATGTCTAAGATTGTTCTTTTTGCAGTAGGAGTTATTTCAATTTCGATGGGTATCATAACCCCTTTTATGAAGGAATTTGAAGAGCCTGGTTGGTCGATATCCCTTAAGTTTATTGTGGGGATAATT
>JASMTM010000178.1:0-2838 GCA_041694295.1 Petrotogales bacterium | reverse complement strand
GTAACACTTCTTATATTAACTTTACTTTTTTTAAAAATAAGGATTTATTTAGGAGCTCTTTCTAATAGCTTACTTACATTTCTGGAAGCCCTTTGAAATCTGTGTTAAACATTATGTTATAGTTTAATCCATCAGCCCCTGGATTGTACTCCATATTGAAACGAGCAACAGTATCTAGTGCAAGAGGATATATAATTCCGAGGCTCAACCTGGTATTTTTATTAAATAGCCCATTATTCCAATCTTCAGAGAAGGTTTTTTCAAAATCAAAGTTACTTTGATAGTAATTACCTTCTATAAAAAATTCCTGTGCGCTAAAGTCACCCAAATTAACCTCAGGGATTCTCACTCTCAAATATCCTTCTAAAAGTGGTGAATAATGAGAAATATGCTGATACCACTCAAGATTTGCCTGAAGGATAACGTATTTTCCAAGAGAAAAATGTCCTTTTAAGAACCAACCAAAACCCGAATCACTATCAGCTCTTAAAGCTGGTAACTTTATATCTTTATCTTCATGGTATATCATCATAAACTTTTTATATTCATAGTCAAGGTCAAAGTAACCCGGTATAAAATCTTTGTAATGCCATAAACCGCCGCCTTTAAACCAAATCATATCAAGTATAGAAAGTCTTCCACCAAGTCCTATAGACATACCATAATGATCAAATTTTCTTGTTGATAAACTAGCGAATTCTACAGAAGGAGCTAATCTAAATAATTTCCAGTCAAATGCCCGGAAATCAGCTGAAGTTGTTAATCCCACAATTGGGTATTTGTAATCGTTGTCTGTTGCATCGCTCGTTGGGTTTTTGACTTCATTTATTGTGCTATTGCTTTCCCATACAAAGGTTGAGTCAAAATGAATATTATAAGGTAATTCCCACAAAATTCCTCCCCACCAAAGTGAGGAAGTTTTTTTGTATCCCAGAGGAACGAAGGAAGTTATTTCAAAAGGTATATGAATAGAAATTCCCGGGTTAAATAAGAGTAATTTAGCATCAAAGGCGTATGCGTCATACTTTGTATATGAATCGAACAACAAACCTATACCCTTTGAATAAAAGCCCATATCTCCATATCTTATGTCCATGACATTATTGTGCAAACGTATTCCATAAAGAGTTAATCCATTTATTATATTTACTGACGGTGTAGCAGAGAGATTGGGTTTACCAAAATATAATGGACCGGCAATTTCTGTTTGATACGCGCTAAATCCGATATCTAAATCCAGACCAGGAATTACCTCTTCTATTGGATAATGAAGACCATATACAAAATAACTATCTGTTCCAAGAGTTTTAGTTCCAAATTCAACCTCTGGACCAAATGCAAAATATATTGAAGAAAAAAACACAAGCAAAATAAGAATAAACGTTCTTTTCATTTCTTCACCTCCAGAATTTTATTAAATAAAATACAATCTTTAACAAACAATTCTATATACTGTTTACAGCTTTTTCAATTCTTTCAAGTCCATCTTTTAGAAGTAATTTGGGACACCCGAAATTCAAACGTTGAAAGCCTTCGCCTTCTTTTCCAAAATCAAGACCATCATTCAAACCTATCCTGCCTTTTTCAACTAATAGATTTTTTAATGTATTGTTTGGTAATCCTAGATTCCTGAAATCAAGCCATGCTAGATATGTCCCTTCTGGCTTAGTAAATTTCACTTCAGGAAGCCTTTGGTCAACGAAATTCTCCATATATTTTATATTACCACTTAAGTAGTCTAATAAACTATCAAGCCATTGTTCACCAAAACTATAGGCTGCTTCGGCAGCAACAATTCCGAAAATATTTGTCATCCACAGTGAGTTTTTATTTATATATTTTTCAAATTCTTCTCTTAAGTATTTGTTTTTGATTATCACAAACGAGGTTTCAAGTCCCGCAAGATTGAATGTTTTACTGGGTGCCATACAAACTATACTAAGGTCATCAAATGCATTATTCACATTCAAGAATGGAGTATGTTTGTTTGGTTTATAAACAATATCAGCATGTATTTCATCTGAAATAACATATAGGTTATATTTCTTTACCAAGAATCCCAGTTGTTCAAGTTCTTCTCTATTCCACACGCGTCCAACCGGGTTGTGTGGACTGCATAAAATAAGCATTTTTGCTCCTTTGCGTGCTTTATTTTTCAAATCATCAAAATCAATTCTATATTTACCTTCATTAATTTTCAGAGGGTTTTTAATAAGCTTTCTGTCATTGTTTTCTACAGCTCCAAAAAATGGCTTGTAAACAGGGGGCTGAATGATTACACCATCTCCAGGATTAGTGTAAGCTTGGATCGCAAGATCAATAGCAGGTACAACTCCCGGAGTAAAAAGAATCCATTCTTTTTTTACTTCCCAGTTGAATCGCTTTCCTAACCATTCTTTTATTGATTCATATAATGAATTTGGTCTTGCAGTGTAACCGAAAACTCCGTGTCTTGCTCGTTTTTCAACAGCTTCTATAACCTCTCCTGGTGATTTAAAATCCATATCAGCTACCCACATTGGCAATATCTCAGATCTTCCAAAAATTTCTTCTGCAAAATCCCATTTAAAACAATTTGTTCCCTCTCTTTCTAAGACACTATCAAAATCATATTTCATTCCTTTATCCTCCTAACAATACTTTGTATTCATATTTTATCGTGGCAATACAATAAAAACACTTAGAAAAATATCGTATTTGTTATTCGATGTTTCTTACGAAAGATTATTATTGATTTTATATTGGTTTATTTTCGAAATGTTTCGAAAGATCATTCGAAAACATTAATAAGAGTTACGAAAGACTCATTAATCACAAATAATTGAACTTAATCAAGAA
>JASMTM010000177.1:0-6027 GCA_041694295.1 Petrotogales bacterium | reverse complement strand
AAGATTTAATAACCGCTGAAACTTTATTAGATTCACCTGGGGAAAGAATCGAATTTTTAACTGCATCTATTGGTTTTCATAGTCAGCAATGTGTTGAAAAATGCTTAAAAGCAATTCTAACATTTAATCAAAAAGATTTTAAAAAAAGTCATGATATCCATTATCTTCTTAATTTAAGTGAAGATGAAATAGACTCAACTAGTTCTAAAAAAATTCGAGAAAACGCCGATATGCTAAATGATTTTGTTGTCAATGCCAGGTATCCTGGTGATTATGAAGACTTTAGTATTGATGAAAGTAAACAGGCATTCCAAACAGCCAAAACAATATTTAATATAGTTAAAGAAATCATAGATTGATAGCAGAGTTAATGAGAAGTATAATTTACTTTTCTGGAGAAATTGGAGAAATAGTGACAGACTCCTTTTTCTCAATACGATAGACGAAATGTAGTGCCGAACGTTATCTAGCTTCTAAACTCCTCTCTTAGAGGAGTCCCGCGAAGCGGAGAGGTGTAATCTCCCCTTGAGGGAGTGGCGCGCTGTGGCGAGGGTGTTATCCGCACTAGGCATAAATCCGAGCGCAGCTTGCATATCCTGAGCTCTGCTCAGCATATCTGATTGCTTTACAAAATGCGTATCAATTTTGCTTTTCGCTCCATCGGTTCACGTGTTCTAGTATTTATGGTATGTCTCTCGGATTCTCGGATTCTCGGAATCTCGTGTTTTGAACTTTACGTACAACGTACAACCAACTATCGTACAACGGTTTCTGGTTTTATTAACTTCCGTACAACGTACAACCTACTGTCGCACAACGTCTCTTCGTGTCAAATGCACACACCCAGCCTCCGGCAGCCCTCTCGAAGAGGGCATTAGAACCAATCGGGCAACGGAAAACCGTTCAGATGTTTCGGTTTTTTGATGATTTTCTCTCGGTTTCTCGTCCTCTCGCTACTTCTCGGTAACTCGTTTAATATTTTTGAACTTCCGTACAACCAACAACGTACAACGTCTTTTGATTTGTTTGACTTTCGATGGACCAAGCGACAGCGTTGGACGTTTTCTTACTCTCGGATTCTCGGTTCTCGTATTTCGAACTTTAGGTTCACGTATATTGACTCTCTATGAATACATTCATTAGTTAAAATGGTTTTCCTTTATAATATAGAAGCGGGGGTTTAAAATATGAAATGGATAGGATTTTCCATTCTTGTTTTTATGACATTACTGCTTTTTGGACATACTTTATTTTCTGCCTTTTATGGGGATTTTTACATCATTCCTGTTATCTTCTTCATTGCTTTTTGCTTTCTAATTGCCAGTATAAAAGCATTTCGTGAAACGGTAATAACAAAAGCTAGAATCAGAGTTTTTTTCGGAACAGTATTCGCGGTAACAATGGGCACGCTTAGCACGTATTTGATAAGTGTTTATTTTAATCTTGGTGCGATATTGGCTGCAGCTTTAGTAGGAATCATAGCTGCTATGATTATTTCTGATTATGCTGTAGAAATCTACTGTGGTGCTTTCGTGGGAATGGTATCTCCTGAGGTTCTACATGATTTGAGTCATATCGTTTTGGCTGGATTGCTGGCAGGGCTGATATTTTATCTATCCAGAGATACCTTTGAAGGTTATGGTGGTAAGCTGGGAACAATAGCATTCAGTAGCTGGATAATAATGACCACCATTTCAAAATGCGAACTTATTGAGGAGCTGAATGAAATTCGCCATTTTGGAACGAGTATCGTGATTTATAGTATAGGAGCAGCAATCATAACATACGTTTTGAGTATCCGATTAAAAAATGGCCCCGTTCTCTCCTCTGGTATTGTAAGTCTTGCTGGTGCATTATTACTACCTACAATCCATAGTGATAAGGCTGCAACCCTTGCTGCTGTGGTAATGGCTGCTTCCTTTGTTGGAATGTCATCACAGAAGAGATTGAAGAACGAACTTCAGGTTTTATTAAGTGGTATAATCATGGGAATTCTGTTTGTATATAACGTAAATCATTTTTGTGGAGCCGGAGGCAAACTGGGAATACTTGCCTTTGCCAGTGTTGTAAGTGCAAATGGTATTTTCTTTCTAATTAAGCAAATTGCTTACAGAAGCACTCATTAAGTTCAAAAGGGGTCTAATTGATCTTAGATTAAGTAATGAAATTCAAGTCTAACTTTGTTATTCTTTAAATCACTATTTGAATAACCTGCAAGATCAAAACCACAAAGCTCAAAACCACATTTTAGGTAAAAGGAAATTGCTGGAAAATTGCAACTCTGAGTCTCAAGCACAAGTCTACGATATCTTTTCTTAATTGCGTGTTGTTTTGCTACCTTCATAAGCCTTTTGCCAATTCCATCTCTTCTATATTTTTGCTTAACAAGAATATCTCAGTTTCTCAAAGAATTATTCCATTCAGGTGCCAAAAGAATCAATTCCAATTCTTCATCACTTTCAAGTGCAAAATATACCGTTGGATTTTCCTTATGATCTTCAAGAAGCTTATAAGTAACATCTTTGACAAAAGGTTCTGGAAGTTCCTTTTCTTTCAAAGTGACGATCCAGCCATCACTGGCCTTTTCTCTATAAATTTCAAAATAACTTGAACTCGAATAATTATAACGAACCTTCTTGCTCTCTAATTTTTTAAGGTCTACATTCTTTATCCCTAAAATGTTTTCACCACACTTATTTCAAATGTTCTATAGTAATGTACTCGAATTCGGTCTTGTAACCTTTCCCTTTAGGGCTACAGGCATATATTCCAGCTTTTATTGTTTCATTTTCGCCTTCAGTTAAATGGGTTAGCCTTAATAGCTTCCAGTTATATGAATCAAAATATTCTACAGTATAATCTGATCCTTCCCTTTTTATTCTCAAAGTAACCGAATTTAAGTCTTTAGGAAAATCCTGAACACTCCAGTCTGAATACCCATTATTAGTAACAACAACACCTAATCTTGAAGGTTCATCAATTTCATATTCAACAGAGGTCTTTATCCAGCAATGCTTCGAGCATCTTATCATCAACCCTGCCTGATCATACTGATTTTTGGGATAAAAGTTAACTTTAGTCGCAATTGTAAAATCTCCACTTACTTCAGCATACAAGAAATGTCCATTATCCGCTTCGAAACCATAACCTGTTTTCTGCCAGTAGTCTGTTTTCGAATCAGTGTAGATTACAAGACGATTTGTTTCATTATTTATTGACCAGTTTGAAGGTTCATTATACCATTGAAATATTCGAGAAAAAACAGTTTCACTGAATTGCTCATTTATTAAGTTATTCATTGGAGTAACCTCCATATAGATATTGTTGATGAACGAAAATAATGTTCTCCCTACTTTTGTCTACCTTCAAAAATCTTATCCAATCTTTCTTTATTAGTTGTATCCATTTCAAATGGTTTTGAAAGCTTTTTACACGGATAATCTTTGCATTCTCCACAGTTATTGATTTCTCTCTCAATAGCACAGAGTCTTATCTCACATTCACTGCAAAACCTAAACAGCTTATCGTAGTTTTCTGAGCATCCAAGGCAATTTTTATCCTCTTTTTTTAAAGGATAATTTTCATCTGAGAACTTCCTGGCAACTGCCTCTCTTAATGCATCATCATCTTTTAGTGTTGCTTTATAGATTTCGCATTCTTCACAAAGGATCCCACAATAAGCGATTTTGTTCATATTTCACCTCTAAAATTATGATAATAAACACATATTACTTTTTATCAAAAGGTATCACATTTTATCTTGCAGAACAAACATAGAACAAAAGAACAGATAAAGACCATTCTTATGTTACTATAATGACTAATACAGGAGGTAAAAGAATGAACAAGATATCCATTAAAGAAGCAAGAGACCTGTACCCTTATTTGCGAAAAGAAAAAGAGTTTAACATTTTCATTATTGGAGATATTGAGAATGCAAGTGATAATACAAAATTTATAGACATTTATATTGATGGGAATAAGAAAAACCCGGCTGGTGTTTTACTTAGATACTACAACTACTTCATTATTTATTCTCCTGGCAAGATGGATTACAAACAAGCAGCCAAAATAATTAAAGATTGGGGCAAAGCACAGGTTTTAAGTGGCAAAGAAAGCCACGTGGATAAGATTAAGAAGTATCTGGATGATTTAATCGAAGAAGAAAACAGAATGTTTTTTTCCTCTCTGAGAGAACCAAATTTTACATCTTCTAATTATAAAATACATAAGTTAACTCCTGAAAACACAGAAAAAGTGATTCAGTTATTGAATGGCATAGAAGAGTTTGATTCACCAAATGATGAATCTTTCATTTCAGGAATAAAGGATGGCAGTAAAAGGTGTTATTACCTGGAGCTGGATGGACAGGTGGTATCAACTGCCTCAACATCTGCTGAGTCCAGCGATGCAGCTATGATAGTAGCAGTAGCGACAGATAGAAGTTATAGAAACAGAGGTTATGCAACAACAGTTATGAGCAAATTGTGTTCTGATTTATTAGAAGAAGGAAAAATACCCTGTCTTTTCTACAACAATCCTTCTGCCGGTAAAATCTATGAAAGAATGGGTTTTAGAAGGATAGGTTTCTGGAAAATGCTAAAATTTAAATCATAATCGAGGTTAATAATGAAGAGAATCAGCATTGAAGAATCTAAAAAGCTACTGCCATATTTGAGAAAAGAAAAGGATTACAACGTTTTTATTATAGGCGATATAGAAAACTCCTCCATTAACAAAGAGTATATTGACATCTATGTTGATGGAACTATTGACAACCCCAGAGGTGTTCTGCTTAGATATTTTGATTATTTTGTCATTTATACGGATGACGAAACTGATTATAAAGCTGCTGCGGAGATTATTATGAATCACAATAATCCGAAATCTCTGAACGGGAAAGTCAATGTTATAAAGAGAATGAGACCATATTTACAGAAACTGATTAAAAAAGAAGAAAGTTATTCTTTTCTGGTACTGAAAGAGTTAGATTATTACTATTCTGACTATGAAATAAAGAAAGTTACTGCTGACAGTACTGGCAAAGTAATAGAGTTTCTAAAAACCATAGAAGAATTTGAAAATATAGATGAAAGGTTTTTTATTTCGGATATAAAGAATCAAACGGCAAGATGCTATTTCATTGAAAAAGATAATAAAGTTGTGTCAACAGCTTCTTCAACAGCTGAATCAACTGTGGGGGCAATAATAGCAGATGTTGCAACAGGTAAAGAATATCGAAATCGAGGATATGCGAAAGCGATAGTAAGCAAATTATGTTCAGATTTATTAAATGAGGGAAAAACTCCATACATATTTTATGATAATCCTTCTGCTGGTAAGTTATATGAGAGTATTGGATTTAAAAAGATAGGTTCCTGGAAAATACTCCGATTCGAATAAATAACAAAACTAAGAGGTGATTATGTGAATTCAGCATACAATGAGTTGCTTAAAAAAATTAATGAAATGCCTGTAATTGATACCCATGAGCATCTTGTTCATTCTGAGGAGTTACTTGATGGTCGTGATGACCTCTTGCAGGAATTTTTGCTGCACTATATGAGTTCTGATTTGATATCCTCAGGAATGAATCCTGTGGATCTGGAGAAAGCAAAAGACAAAAGCAAACCTTTACTTGAACGCTGGAGATTGATAGAGCCTTACTGGGAATTCTGCAGATATACAGGACACGGAAGAGCACTGGATGAAGCTGTGAAAAGAATTTATGGTTTCAATGAAATAAACGCAGATACGATTGAAGATCTTGGCTATAAATTTAAGAAAGCAAACAAACCAGGTCATATGAAAGACGTTTTAAAGAACATTTGCAATATTGAACTTGCAATACTCGATCCCTGGACTGGAATGTATGAATGCGACAGGAATTTATTCAGAAGAGTTTGGCAACCACAGAATTATCTCATAGCTCTTCCATACGAATCGGATGTTCTTTCTTGGCTTGAAGACAGATACAGCATAAAAATTGAATCCCTTGAAGGTTGGCTTGAAGCCTTTGAAATAGAA
>JASMTM010000176.1:0-3388 GCA_041694295.1 Petrotogales bacterium | reverse complement strand
TGACTTCGGACGCGGGTTCGATTCCCGCCGCCTCCACCAATATTTAAAACAACCCAAAGGGCTGCTTTTTTATTTTAAAAATCCCATTCTGTATTATCAAATTTGTATAAATACTTCTCAAGATCTACTGAGTTATCTTTGTCGAAAATGATTCCCTCTAGCTCAAGGAGATGTTTCTGAAGATTGTATCCTTCAAAATCCTTAAGACTTAACCTTCCTTTGCTATTAATAACCCGGTGCCATGGTACATCATATTTGTTTAATGTTGAAAGGGCATAACCTACATATTTCGCGCTACAACCTGCATTTTTCGCAACATGTCCATAAGTTGAAACCCTACCTTTAGGTATTTTCCTCACTATATCGTATATTCTGTCAAAAAGATTTTGCTTCATTATCTCACCATTCTTTTATTCACAAAATTCAATATTATCATTAATAATAGCTTAACACCTGCAGGCGAATAAAAGTATATAAGTTTAGAAGGTATTTTTATGAGGTGACGGTTGATGAGTATTGATAGAGTAATAAATACTATTCCGGGATATTGTGAATTGCTAGAATTGTATGAGGAAATTGATAAAAAGATAGCCAGATTAAAAGAAGAAACAACACTTTCATGTATTCTTGGATGTAGAAAGTGTTGCGAAACATCAGTTGAAAATATTCAGGTTTCAATATTTGAAGTAATACCTCTGGCAGCAGAGTTATGGAAAAATGATTCGGAAAATATAATACTCGAGAAGATTGACGATCAAGAATCATCAAAAAGCTGCGTACTCTACGTAGGAGACTCAATGATATATAAAAATGGAGGCTGCAGTTTTTACAAGCATCGTCCTTTAATGTGCAGACTTTTTGGCTTCTCGGCAGTAATAGATAAATATGGCAAAAAAGAGTTAAGTGTCTGCAAAATAATTAGAAAATCCAGGAATGAACTCATTCAAGAAATCAGTAATAAAATCGAAGACAGTGGAGATCTGCCTGTTTATTCCGAATACACTCAAAGAATGATGGGAATAAATCCTTACCTTGGTCAAAATCGATATCCTATTAATATCTCCATAAAAAAAGCGATAGAATTGACAGGTTATAAATTAATGCTAATTGAAAATTTGGAAAGTGATACTAAAAAGTCGGAATATTCAGTATGATCGTTTTGATGGGTATTTACAAAAAATATACCCTGTGATATTATTTTTTTACCTGGCCCCATAGGATAACGGCTAATCCATCGGATTCTCAGTCCGAAAATCGGGGTTCGATTCCCCGTGGGGCTGCCAGAAATTACAGGATACAAAAGACCCAAAGAATGGGTCTTTTTTATTTGAATGAAGATGTCATATAATTTTTTATATAACATCCGGGAAGTGTCAATTCTAAAAATGCAAATGGTTATGTTAGCGAGGGTATGATTATGAGTAATGTGGTAATTGATTTGTTAAATAAGCGGTATAGTGCGAGAGAATTCCAGAGTAAAAAAATAAAACATAATACTATCAATTATATCTTGAATGCTGGGAAAATGGCTCCTTCGGGGGGCAATGAGCAACCATGGAAGTTCGGAATAATCGATGAAAAATATATGATTAATAAAATTTCAGAATATACCTGTGGTCAAGAAGGGATTAACACAGCGCCGCTAATAATTGTTTTGTGTACTTACAAATCAAAAGTTAAAGCTGCTAAAGAACTACAACCAAAGAAATTTTCTGAAAAAGAAAAGATGATCTTGGATATTGATAATGAATTGTTCCAGGTTTTAAATATGGAAGAACACCAAACAAAAATAGCAGGTGCGCTTATGATGCTGGCAGCTTTAGAAAAAGGAATCTATACTACATGGGTATCGAAATTTCAATCAAACAAAATCTCAGAATTATTAAGTTTGGCAGGTAATTATTCGGTTTCCGAATTGCTTGTTATGGGTTATCCGAAAGAAATTAATTCACTTCAACCGAAGAAAAAGCTTTCAGATTTAACCTTTTTCAACAGATATTTGAAAAATGAAGAAATTTTTCTGATGAAAATAAATGATATTCAACCCAGTCAGCTTTACATAAGTAAAATAAAACTTGATTATGCTTTAGATGCTCTTCAGTCAACTGGATTTGACAAAAGACGACCTCTTCCTATAATTAACATTAATGATAAAGAAGTCCTTTCTGACGGGCATTCAAGAACGCTCGCCGCACTAATGGAAGGTTATGAAGAAATACCAGTTTACTATGATAAAGACGAATTAAACATGCAAATGTATGAGACTTGCGTCCATTGGTGCTTAGAACAAGGAATTACAACCATAGCTGATTTAAAAAACAGAATTGTTAACGAAAAAGAATACGAAAAATTATGGGTAAAACGATGTCAAAAAATGCATGAAAAAATAAATGGAGAATAAAACGTAATGTAAGTTCCTTCACAGTTTCTGAAGTCCCACACAACGTTTCTTCGTTTCAAATGAACACACCCAGCCTCCGGCAGCCCTCTCCAAGATGGCATTAGAACCAATCGGCTCACGGTAAACGGTTCACATGTTTTGAACTTCCGTACAACCTACTGTCGTACAACGTTTTTTACTCATTGCTCCAGTCGATGGACGAAGCGAGTCGTAAGACGAGCGTTGGACGATGGATCAAACGAAGTGTTGGAAATATTTACTTTCAGATTCTCGTATTCTCGGTCCTTCTCGAATTCTCGTCATTTCGGTTCTTCTCGTCTTCTCAGAGCTTTTCAGGCGGATTCTCCCCTGTAATATAATACTCAGGAATTTTACCGATATTAGGTTTGTCATTTTTATGTTTTTCAATTTCTGCCAAATATTTTTCTGCCGTGATTTTCCAGGTATATTTTTCTCTGACTCTTCTTATAGATTTCTGTTGCAGTAATTCATAGTTTTCAAAATCAATGAGTATTCTTTCAAGTCCATTTTTTATATCCTCGATATTTTGGGGATCGACAAGCACACCATACTTTTCTCCATTATCTCTTAGTATTTCTGAAGGGCCACCATTTTTGGTTGCTACTACAGGTAGACCACATGCCATGGCTTCGATTGGGGCAAGTCCGAAGGGTTCATAGAGTGTTGTTATTGCAAAAACGGATTTCCATTCAGAAGCTACGCGGTATAGAGCAGATAATTCTCTCTGGTTTGTTATGTCAAGAAAAAACACCCTATTCTGCAAGTTTTCTTTTTTAATAAGCTCTATTAGTTGCGCAAGCACCTTTCTTTCTGGTGGTGGTTTTTCTTTATAGTCTTTATATGGGTCTGTCAGGCTTCTTAATACAATGATTAGATTTGCTTTTTCTTTTAATTCCTCACTTGCATTGTACGCCCTGAGTAAACCTATATGATTTTTTTTAGGTTCAAGTCTGCTGGATGCTACTA
>JASMTM010000175.1:0-3949 GCA_041694295.1 Petrotogales bacterium | reverse complement strand
TTCAGATTACAAGGCAAAGATCGATGACAAAGAATACACACCGCAGGAAATAAGTGCATTTATCCTGAAAAAATTGAAGAAGGATGCAGAGGATTATCTCGATGGAAAAATATCAAAGGCAGTTATAACCTGTCCTGCGTACTTCAACGATTCACAAAGACAGGCTACAAAAGAAGCAGGGGTAATTGCTGGTCTTGATGTATTAAGAATAATAAATGAACCCACTGCAGCTGCAGTTGCCTATGGACTTGATAAGACAAAAGGTGATAAGAAAATAATCGTCTATGACCTCGGGGGAGGTACTTTTGATGTATCGTTACTTGATATTGGTGATGGAGTTGTAGAAGTCCTTGCAACCGCAGGTAACAACACACTCGGCGGAGATGACTTTGACGAAAAATTGATTGATCATATTGCTGGAGAATTCAAAAAGCAGCATGGAATCGATTTGAAAAAAGACAAACAGGCATTCCAGAGAATGAAGGACGCAGCCGAAAGAGCAAAAATTGAGCTATCAACCAAAATTGAAACAGAAATTAGTTTACCATTCATAACAGCGACATCAGATGGGCCATTGCATCTTGAGATGACAATAACCCGCTCAACATTTGAATCGTTGATCAGTGATTTTATCGAATCTACAAGAAAACAGGTTGAAAGGGTATTAAACGATAAAGAGATATCACCATCAGACGTTGACGACATAATTCTGGTTGGCGGATCTACAAGAATTCCATACGTCCAGAAGTTTATAAAAGATATCTTTGGTAAAGATCCAAACAAAGGAATCAATCCTGATGAAGCAGTAGCAATAGGCGCAGCGATACAGGCCGGTATTCTTGGTGGAGATATTGATCAGGACCTTGTCCTTGTAGACGTAACACCCCTTACACTGGGGGTAGAAGTAAAAGGCGGTCTAATGGAGCCTATAATTGATAGAAATTCTACTATCCCAGTCAAAAAATCAAAGGTCTTTACTACCGCTGATGACGGACAAACCGAGGTTGAAATAAAGGTTTATCAGGGTGAAAGGACAATGGCAAATGACAATATTCCGCTGGGTAGTTTTAAATTAACAGGAATACCACCTGCACCAAGAGGCGTCCCACAGATCGAAGTAACCTTTGACATAGACAGTGACGGAATAGTGCATGTACATGCAAAGGATCTTGGAACAAACAAGGAACAGTCAATGGTGGTAAGTGGTAGGCAGAAACTATCAGATGATGAAATCCAGAAAATTATCAAAGATGCAGAAAAATACGAAGAACAGGATAAAAAACGAAAACAGGAAGTTGAACTCAAAAATAAAGCAGACGAACTTGCTTACAGAGTTGAGAAAATACTTAAAGAAAGTGGAGACAAACTATCAGATGATGAACGATCAAATCTTGAAACAAAGGTTAAAGATCTCAGAGAAGCAATTAACAATAACAATATGCAGAGAGTAAAACTGTTATTTGACCAGTTACAGGAAGAAAGCATGAAGATAGGTCAGAAAATCTACCAGGATCAGCAAAAGCAACAGGCAGCCCAGGAAACTAATGCAGAAGAAACCAGCGAATCAGATGAAGATACAAGCGATTCTGAAAGTGGTTCTGAATACATTCCACCCAAAGGAAATGAATAATCAATAAAATAAAAACATTTACAGGAGGTGAGCCTACATGGCTATTGAAAGAAGAAGAGAAGGAAGTGTCTTTACACCTTTTGTGGACTTGCAAAAAGAAATTGACAGGATGTTTGATGAAGCATTTGAAGACTTTGGAATCAGAAGAAGTACAGGAAATGGCTTTATTCCAACAGTAAACGTTTATGAAACAGAGGATGCAGTAGATATTGAAATGGAAATTCCAGGAATTGAGAAAGATGCACTTGATATTGATCTATCTGATGGCGTCCTAACAGTAAAAGGTGAAAAGAAAGACGAAAGAGAAGACAAATCAAGAAACTATCATTTAGTAGAAAGAACATTTGGTAGCTTTAGCAGATCTTTCAGAATTCCAGATAACGTTGATCAGGACAAAGCTAAGGCAAAATACGAAAACGGAATACTGAAGATCGAGCTCCCCAAGAAAGAAGAAGCAAAACGAGAAGCAAAAAAACTGGAGATAGAGTAAAACAACAGAAGATCGAGGGCGCCCGATAAAAGGGCGCCTTTTTTTTGGAGGTGAATATGATGAATCAGGAACAATACACCCAAAAAGCTCAAAAAATTCTAGGTGATGTTCAGGATATATTGATGAGATACAAGCAGAATCAATTTGGAAGCGAACATATCTTGCTTGCCATTCTTGAAGATGGAGATAACTTTGCAATAGATATTCTTAGATCCTTTAACGTGGACACAGATACATTAAGAAGGGATGTAGAGGATGTAATTGGTAGATATGGTTCCAGCTCGGGTCCTAAAAATCAGATCTACATGACCCCGGATGCGAGACATGTACTCGAAACAGCTAAAAGTGAAGCTGAAAGAATGAAAGATTCACGTATTGGTACCGAACACATGCTACTCGCTATGGTTAAAGAACTATCTTCTGTCGCAGGGAGAATATTGATCAAACACGATTTGAGTGTCGATAAGGTTTACGGAGAAATACTTAAAAAAAGAGATAAAGCAGATGTTAGCGAAAATGAAAATGTGAATATTATAAAACGGTTCACCATAGACCTCACAGAACTGGCAAAACAAAAGAAATTAACACCGGTCATAGGCCGCGAAAATGAAATAAGACGTGTCATACAGATACTCGGAAGAAAAACAAAAAATAACCCTGCTCTGGTTGGAGAACCGGGAGTAGGAAAAACAGCAATTGTTGAAGGACTTGCTCAAAGGATTTCTGAAGGAGATGTACCGGAATATCTTAAAGAGAAAAAAGTGCTTGTCCTTGATATGGGACGAGTCATTGCCGGTTCAAAATTTCGCGGCGAATTCGAGGAGAGAATGAAGGGCATCATAGACGCTGTAAAGAAACTGGCGGGTGAAATCATCCTCTTTATTGACGAAATACATACCGTGGTTGGCGCCGGTTCAGCTGAAGGTTCCATGGATGCAGCAAATCTTATGAAACCTGCATTATCCCGTGGCGAATTGCAATGTGTTGGTGCCACTACTCTTGATGAATATCGGAAATATATTGAAAAGGATAGGGCTCTTGAAAGACGTTTCCAACCAATAATCGTTGATGAGCCATCAATTGAAGAAACTTACGAAATCTTAAATGGACTTAAAGAAACTTATGAAGACCATCACAATGTGGAGATAACAGATGACGCTCTAAAAACTGCTGTTGATTTAAGTGTTAAGTACATAACTGATCGTTTCCTTCCAGATAAGGCGATTGACCTGATAGACGAATCAGCCTCATTCGTACGATTAAAATCGGGTTACATGCCTGATGATTTGAGATCTATGGAGAAAAAGCTAAAAGAGCTAGATGACAAAATCACCGAACATGTACAGGAAGGAAAATATAAAGAAGCTGCAGAGATAAAAACCGAATATGAAAGACTGAAGAAAGAATACGATAATAAGCGAGATGAATGGAAAAAATCAAATCAGGGCGGTGACAAAACTGTTACCCCTGAACTGATTGCATCCATAGTAGAACAGTGGACAGGAATTCCTGCGGGAAAACTTCTGGAAACGGAAAGAGAAAAACTTAAAAAATTGAAGGAACTCATTCATCAACGTTTTGTCAATCAGGAAGAAGCAGTGGAAACGGTGACTCAAACCATAAAGAGAGCCAGAGCAGGTTTAAAGGCTCCTGATAGGCCATGGGGTACATTCCTGTTTATGGGTCCCACAGGTGTTGGAAAAACTGAACTGGCAAAGCGTCTGGCCAGCATCCTTTTTGGAAGCGAAAATGCGCTCATACGAATTGACATGTCCGAATATATGGAGAAACATACTGTATCTCGATTGATAGGTGCCCCTCCGGGATAT
>JASMTM010000174.1:0-16073 GCA_041694295.1 Petrotogales bacterium | reverse complement strand
GTTCACTTGAATGGTTCCAGGAAGAACCAAACAAGCTCTTTTTCACCAAGAAAGGAAAACCCAAACAGATTCTAACTAGAGCAGCAGGTTACCTTCATGAAAATGCACAAGCTTTTTCAAGATTACCAGCTGGTCATCCAGAAGGTTATTTTGAAGCTTTTGCCAATTTATACAAAGCTTACTGCGACAAACTGATAGCTAAAAAAGAGAATACAGATTCAGAAGAAATATTTACCGATGTTATCGATGGAGCTCGTGGTGTGAAATTTGTTCATGATTGTGTTGAGAGCAGCAACAAAAACTCAGCCTGGATAGATGCGTCATTCAATATATAGGAGGTGTTTAGATGAGACCTGTAACAATATTCACAGGACAATGGGCTGACATGCCCTTTGAAGAAATTTGTAAAAAAGCATCCGAATGGGGATATGATGGACTTGAAATAGCGTGTTGGGGTGATCATCTTGATGTAAAAAAGGCTGCTAGCGATGATGGTTATGTAAGAGAACGAAAGGAAATCTTAGAAAAGAACAATTTAAAAACATGGGCTATTGGTAACCATCTAGCAGGACAGCTTGTGGCTAGCAGAAACACGAAGAGATTCAATGTTTTTGCACCAAAAGAGGTTCACGATAACCCGGAAAAAATGAGAGAATGGGCTATCAATGAAATGAAAGCAACAGCTGTTGCCGCGAATAATATGGGAGTTAAAGTTGTCACAGGTTTCACCGGTTCACCGATTTGGGAAGCCTGGTATTCATTTCCACCCGTAAGCCAGGAATTTGTTGATAAAGGCTTTCAATATGTGGCTGATTTATGGAATCCAATTCTCGATGTTTTCGAGGAGAATGGCGTTAAATTTGCTTTAGAAGTCCACCCAACAGAGATCGCATTTGACATATATTCTGCAAAGAAACTTCTGGAATATATCGATCGAGAATCATTCGGTTTTAACTTCGATCCCAGTCACCTGTACTGGCAAGGGATAGACTCTCATCACTTTATTTATGAATTCGCAAAAAAAATCTACCACGTTCACATGAAAGATGCCATGTTAAATCTTGATGGAAAGACGGGAATTCTCGGTTCTCATATAACATTTGGAGATGCAAGAAGGGGCTGGAATTTTGTATCACTGGGACATGGTGGAGTAGACTTTGAAATGATAATACGTGCCCTTAATGATATAGGTTATGAAGGTCCACTTTCGGTGGAATGGGAAGATTCAGGAATGGATCGCGAATTTGGAGCAAAAGAGGCGCTTGAATTTGTCAAGAATGTCGATTTTCCAAAATCAGGATTGGCCTTCGATGATTCTATGAAAAAATGATAGGAGGAGCTTATGGATAACGTTATCCTGAAAACAGTTAATATCTCAAAAGAATTCTCTGGAATTAGGGTTTTGGACAGGATAAACGTTGAAATAGAAAGAGGAGAAATTTTTGGGATTATCGGTGAAAATGGAGCAGGAAAATCAACTTTCGTAAAGATACTAAGTGGAATTTATGCTCCAACGGAAGGTCAAATTTTTCTTGAAGGTAAAACTGTCAGCATAAGAGATCCAATAAGCGCAAAAAAACTGGGAATTACGATGATACCTCAAGAATTTAATCTAATTAGTGATTTAAATGTTTACGAAAACGTTTTTTTAGGTATCGAAAGAAGTAAGAGGAAATTGATTTTGGATTCGAAAAACATGGCGAAAATAACCCAGGAAATGCTTGGAGAATTAGAAGCAAATATTTCACCTTACGATAAGATCCAGGATCTCAGCGTAGCAGAAAAACAAATGGTTGAAGTTGCCAAAGCGATGGTTCACGAATCAAAGCTTCTTATCATGGATGAACCAACCACAGTTCTAACGCCAAAAGAAATTGACATATTGTTCAATTTGATGAGAAAACTAAAGGAACGTGGCATAACCACTATATATATTTCTCATAAACTAAACGAGATCAAGAGAATTTGTGACAGAGTAATGATTCTTAGAGATGGGAAGCAAATAAGTGTAGGGCCCACTGAAGAGCTTAATGAACATGAAATGGCCAGGAGAATGGTTGGAAGAGAGTTGAGCCAGATCTTTCCTGAAAAACCTATACCGGAAGACGAAGTAGTTTTGGAAGTAGAAGGGTTAACAAATGAGGATTTGTTCCAGGATGTCAGTTTTGATCTCAAGAAAAAAGAAATTCTGGGATTCTCTGGATTGGTAGGTGCTGGCAGAACTGAACTAGCTGAGGCTATTATTGGAATAAGAAGGATTGATGAAGGCATCATACGAGTCTGGGGAAAAGAGGTAAAGATCAAATCACCAGAAGATGCTTTGGATCAAAATATTGCTTATTTATCTGAAGATAGACAGGGTATAGGAATTCTCACCAATTTTGATATCTCACAAAATGTAACGTTGTCATCATTAAAAAAATACACTAAATTCTTGATTAATAGCAAGAAAGTAAAACAAAACACCGAAAAATACGTAAATGAGCTGAATATTAAAGCTGCTTCTTTAAGGTCACAACTTGAGTTTTTCAGTGGTGGTAATCAACAAAAGGTTTCTCTTGCAAAGTGTTTAGATACTGATCCCAAAATACTAATACTTGATGAACCGACCAGAGGAATAGATGTTAACGCAAAAAGAGAAATTTATTATATAATCCGTGATCTTGTTAAAGAAGGAGTTTCGGTAATACTGATTTCTTCAGAAATGGAAGAAATAATTGGCTTGTGTAACAGAGTAGTGGTAATGAAGGAAGGAAGAATAACCGGTATTCTTGAAGGTGATCACATAAATGAAGAAGAAATTATGTATTACGCCACAGGTTTGAAGGGAGCTGTTCAAAATGCCTAAGAGAAGGTTTGAATATGAAAAATATGGGGCGTTATTTGCTCTTGCAGCACTTTTTATTATTTCATCATTTGCAAGTCCTTATTTCTTGCAGGTACAGAATATTCTTAATATATTACGTCAGATATCTTATACGGGAATCATTGCGCTTGGAATGACATTTGTAATTATCTCAGGAGGTATTGACCTGTCAGTTGGTTCAATGACTGCACTGGTTGGTGGAGTAACTATAATGACGCTTAATGGTGCAATGTCCAGTTTAGGCGAAGTGCAGGCAATAGTACTGGCATGTGTAGTTGCAGTACTTTTTGGTGCTGCTCTTGGTGCTGCAAATGGAATTCTTGTTTCTAAAGGAGGTATAGCTCCTTTCATTGTTACGCTAGGTACCATGTCAATATTCAGGTCTCTTACACTTTATATAGGAGAAGCAGGAGAGTTCAGATCGAACAGCTATATGTATCCGGAACTTGGTATGGGACGATTTTTGGGTGTTCCGATACCAGTATGGGTATTTATAGGAATGGCATTACTGTATAGCTTAATTCTTCGAAAAACGAGGTATGGAAGATATACCTGTGCTGTCGGATCCAATGAAAAAGTTGCTAAATATTCTGCAATAAAAACGAATCTAATAAAATTTATGTCATATACCCTTGTAGGTGCTTCGGTAGGCGTGACAGCCATTTTCCTTTCATCCCGATTAAATTCAATTAGTTCAACCAATGCTGGAAACGGATACGAGTTGGATGCGATTGCAGCTGTAATAATTGGTGGAACATCCCTGGCAGGTGGAAGCGGAGCAATATGGGGAACAGTTATTGGAGCAATAATACTGGGAATAATAAACAATATGCTAAATATGCTGGGAGTTTCGCCATACTTGCAGGGAACAGTTAAAGGTCTTGTAATTATTGGTGCTGTATTAATTCAAAGAGGAAGAAGAAATAAATAAACCCCTCAGGGGTTCATAATCCAAATGGAGGTGACTTTACATGAAAAAGGTTTTAGCATTGTTAATGATTTTTAGCATTATTTTCGCTGGTTTTGCAATGGCGGAAAACTACAAAATTGGAGTAGCCATCCCCAGTGCTGATCATGGCTGGACAGGTGGTATTGTATGGTGGGCAAGAAAAGCAATAGCAGATTGGGAAGATAAGACAGATAATATCGAATTTATCCTTACCACTGCTCAGTCACCAGCAGAACAGGTTAGTGATGTCGAAGATCTTATGATCAGAGACATCGATGCTCTAGTAATTCTTGCACATGATTCTGCTCCACTAACACCAATAGTCAAAGAAGCTTATAACAGAGGTATTTACGTTGTTTCTGTTGACAGAGGTTTGACAGAACCAGTTCAAGATGTCTATATAGCTGGAGATAACCCGGGATTGGGTAGAGTTTCCGCGCAATGGCTTGCAGAAGAAATGAATTATAGCGGAAAGATAGTGGTTCTCGAAGGTATTCCATGTGTTATTAATTCTGAAAGGGTCGATGCCTTCATGGAAGTAATGGAACAGTATCCAGACATTGAAATTCTTGATTCACAACCTGCATACTGGTCAACGCAAAGAGGACTTGAAATTATGGAAAACTATCTCCAGAAGTACCCTGAAATCGACGCTGTTTGGGCACAGGATGACGACGTTCTAAAAGGCGTTCTCCAGGCTTACAGAGAATCAGGAAGAGATGATATTGATATCATGCTTGGTGGAGCAGGAAGTAAGGACATTATCAAGATGATCATGGATGGTAATCCACTCATAAGAGCTGATGTAACATATCCACCGTCAATGATTGCATCAGGGATTACACTTGCCGTTTACGGAGTACAGGGTGAACCAATCCCTGGTTTCTATCAGAGTAAGATACCATCTGAAATAATTCTTGCAGCTGAGCTAGTTACAAGAGAAAACGCAGAAGAATACTACTATCCTGATTCACCGTTCTAATCTAAGTAAAATACAGTTAAAACCGGGGAGTTTAGCTCTCCGGTTTTTTATTGTGTTACCATGTATGTTTTATAATATGTTAGTTAATACATAACGTTAGTCGAGGAGTGTATTTTGAGAGAAATAAGATAATTATTGGAATCTCATTATTTTTACTAATACTGCTTTTATTTGATCTTGCATTATCTCCTTGAGGTTTCGTATTGGATGAAAGCTGGTTAATTGAACAGAAAGGAACAAAACAAGAGGTCACAATTCCTTTTTATATAAATATTGATTCACTGGATTTAATAGTTTACTATAATGATTTTCCAAAAGTAGAAGGAAATACGCTCGTTTTGCCAAGGTTTCCAACCACGCTATGAAGATATGTGTCAATGATGTTCTGGTGGAACAAATTGGTAACTTCGATCATTCTACCGCCAATACATGGAATGCAATGCACATGATAACCTTTGACCCGATTTTGCTCAAAGAAACAAACACACTGAAAATTGTGATGAACTGTATTTATAAAGCGGGAATTCACATAGAACCTTTCATAGACGATTACAAAGCTGTCTCAATGGGTGTGTTTTTTTCAATTTCTTAATCAGCCATATCTATATGGTGGCTTTTGGAGGAGCAATTGTAATTGGAATAACACTTCTAATAGCTGGAATATCATTTGGAGATTTAAAAAGGGCATATGTTTTTATGGTGCTGGCAGCATTTTGTGCTGGAGTTTGTTTATTTGGTTTTCAACTGGGAGCTTCAACGGGTTCGTAAATTATGCCAATTTAATATGTGTATTAAATACCGCTTTGATATCCTTTTTGGTCTTCACAAAAAAGAAAATCTATCTTTTTATACCAACAACATTTCTACTTGATTCTATTGTTTTCTCGGTTCTAATATTAATTCCTGGTTCTAATATTAATTCCTGGGATACCACTTTTGTATAACGAAGCTAATTTTGTGCTTGTTGGATATTCGATATTTTTCTCCTCGAGAGGGTTTGGACTTGCCCTGGTAGAAACATGCAGGGATTTGCATAAGAGAGTTGAAAAAACTCATCTTCGTTGCTAAAAGATCCTCTAACAGACGCTTATAATAGAGGATTTCTGCAAGAATTTATACTTCATACAAATGATCTTTTCGTATTGACAATATCGATGATTTTAAAAAAAGATAAATGATAAATATGGTCACGATAAAGGCGATGAGGTACTAAAAAATACGTTGAAACAATAATGGATAGTATCAGAGTAATGATTTTGTAATTGGATACGGTGGAGATGAATTCTTAATAGTTCTACAAAACTGCTCAGAGGAGACAGGACATATAATTATTGACCGTATCGCTCAATCCTTAAACATTTATCGCGACTTTGTATTGCGAATATCATATGGTATGCACGTTACAGTGGTTCTGTTGAAAAACTATAAGCGAAGCAGATAAAAAAATGTATAGCATGAAGGGTAAATAAGGCTTTTTTAAATCATCATATTAATTCCTAAAAGTATTTGATTATCTTTTACAGGGAATTGCTTTTAGCATTCATTAATTACAATTAATTTGGTTAGAACGGGCTAAACAAGCTCTCATCAGTTTACTCTATAATAATCATTTGCGTTAGAATTTCTTTAGGGAGGGGTTTCTTTGAGAGCTTATTGTGGAATAGAATGTCTTGAATGTCCTGTTTTTATTGCAACTCAACTAAATGACGAAAAATTGAGAGAAGAAACTGTCGAAAAATGGGGAGAAGATTTCGGACTTGATTTGAATTCTGAAGATCTGGTTTGTGATGGTTGTCAGTCAGAGAGGGTATTTTATTTTTGTAAAACCTGTCCTTTTATAGCTTGTTGCAAAGAGAAAGGAATTGAAAATTGCGGTGAGTGCGAGGATTATCCCTGTGAGCAGCTGGATAGATTTTTGAAGCCTTTACCTGATGCAAGAGCCTATCTCGATAAGATTCATAAAAGGGTTTTTGAAAAATAAAAAATGCGCTCTTTCCGAGCACACTAATTTATATTATATCACGAAAATTCAATTTAGTCAATATTTTACTATATAATTCATTATTAACGTACATACCAAACTATGCTTTTTCAGAGAACTTAATGATGTTGTGTATTGGCTTTTTGGATGAACTTCTATCTTTTGAGGGGAAGGCTTTCCAGTAACACTTCAAGAACTACTGATTATATTAGATTATTTTCGTTCTCAGTAAGTAATTTATTTAATTGCTTTACAGTATTTATTCCTGCTTATTCTACGATAAAAACAGGAATTTAAGACGCTGTACAAATAAGGGAACTTGGATCATTGACATATATATCATCGGCAAGTTCTCATGTCGTTTTTTCTTGCAGTGCAGCCCTGGTTTTAAATTTTTTCATTTCTCTCAAGAAGAATATCATGGTTACGCTGAAAGCTGAGAAATCTGCTATAGGGAAAGAAATCCAGATGCCATTCAGCCCAAAGAAATTGGGCAATATAAGGATAAGCGGTATTAAAAATAGAATCTGTCTGGACATGGAAAGTAATAATGCGGGGACTGCTTTACCTAATGCCTGAAACATTCCTGCACCAATAACCTGAATTCCTATAAATGGTAATAAAAGTCCAACTATTCTAATAGTTTTCACACCTTGCTCCAGTAACAACTCATCATTACTGAACATCCCTAAAAGGCCTGAAGGGAACAGGTATATGAGAAGGAAAGCACCAATGGAAATAATAGTTGCCCAAAATGTGGACAATTTTATGGCCTTTAAAGCACGGGAAATTTTGTTTGCCCCATAATTGAAACCCAGTATTGGCATAAAACCCTGATTTATTCCAAAGATTGGCATTAAAAAAACCATGAAAAGACGATTTATAACACCAAAAACAGCTACTGAAATGTCACCACCGTAGATTATTAGCAGGTTATTCATAATTACTCCCAAAACACTCCCTGCTATTTGTCTTGCAAAAGCAGAAGAACCAATCGCGAAGGATTCCCTAATTATTGATTTATCAGGTTTTAAATGTATCAGTTTTATGGTAATTAAACTTTTTCCTTTAATAAAGTAAACCAGCAAATACAAAGACGTTACCGATTGAGCTATAACGGTTGCTATTGCAGCACCACGGACACCCATATCAAAACCAAATATCATAATAGGATCCAGTATTATATTTAATATTGCTGAAATAAGCATAGTGTACATTGCGATCTTTGCATTACCTTCTGCCCTAACGATGTTGTTTGCAGCCATGGCAAAGGAGAAAAAAATCGTGCCAAACAATATCACACTGAGATAATCTGAAGCATAGGGCATTATAGTTGGACTAGCTCCCAGGATTTTCAGCAAAGGTTCAAGAAAAACAGTTCCCGTTACGGCCATTACAACCCCGAAAAATATTACAACAACAATCACATTACCTGCGGTATGACTGGCTTTTTCGTTTTCTGAAGCCCCCAAACTTCTCGAGATTATCGATGCACCACCGATACCAATGAGCATGGCAAAAGCCATAACAAAAATTTGCATGGGGAAAGATATAGAAACACCAGCAATACCAAGTGGTCCCACTGCCTGACCAACAAAAACAGTATCAACAAAATTGTAAAAGGATTGCACGAGCATTCCAATCATTGCAGGAATGGATAGCTTAAACAGGAGCTTTCCAACACTTTCATCGCTTAACATCTTCTGTCTGTCCATGAAACACCTCAAAATAGTTTTCTAAATATATTACCACAATTGGTTTACACGCACCACTCTGTCCAGAAGGCTTTTACATAATAATTCAAATTCAGGTTATAATATTGATGAATACACCAGGATTAAGGGGGAAATTATGGACTACTTGAATGCTAGAGTTGAAAGAGCTTTTCAAACAAGAACTTCTGCCATTGGTCCAGAAGTAGAGCAGCACTGGGAATACTGGGTAAGAGAACTGGAAACAGAAAGAAAGGTAACATTGATCGATCCCACAAAGAGAGATGCTCCCTTTGCTTCTGAAGGTGACGTAATAATGGATGTACCTGTTCAATGGGAGGAAAAGGATTTAGCAGTTTTGTTGAATGATAACTTCATTGTAGATAAGAACAAATCCTGACTCTCTGTTCTTGGTTATTTTAGAGTTTAAATTACCAGAAGTTAACCAAAATCAAACCACCAAGCATAGCTAGAAGTACACTTGCAAGGGTTCCTATTAAATAGTATTCTGCAAAATCTTTATCTGAAAGATTTTTAAATCTTGCCAGCGATTTAGCGGCAATTACAAAGGCGATCGATGGTATATTGTTTGTTATAAAAAGGGTAAGAACGATTATTCGTTCGAAAATCCCTATTACCTTTCCCGTTTTAACATTTTCTATATTGGTGGCAGCGTTGAATGTTCTTTTTACGGTCTCAGTATCGTTTCTGTAGATATAATCAAAGAGTTTCCTCATAAATACAGCTCCACTAAAAACCACATAGAGATATACAATAAGTGTAATAATTACTCTTTCGATGGACAGTTGACCGATGTTTATTCCTGTATAACTGGATAAATTTCTGGTTATGTTTAAAAAACCGTCTGTCAGATTAAAATTAAACAGCGGGATAATCAGGACAATTGTTGCTAAATGAATTAACTGATCTATGATTAGAGCGAACAGCCCTCTTTTTTGCGGATTTCCCTTTACAGAAATCGTTTTTAGTATGTCAACTAGTATATGTATTATGGATACTAAAAGCGCGAACTGAATCACCACTGATAGTTCATAGGGAATCAAGAATAAAATCATCACAATGAACGTGACCAACCAGTGAAGGAATAATCCCTTCAACCTGAGTTCATTCTTGTTTTCTACGATATTGTCGGTCTGGAATACAAAATCCGTTAGCACATGTGACAAAATAGCCAATCCTAAAGGAATCATAGAATAACCTCCATGTATTTCAATTCAAATAGCTTTAAATTTTATATTTAAAGTTAATAAACTTGAAAAAGTAGAAATAAAGTCAATATGCTTTAAAAAATCAAAATTGCTTTTTGTAAAGCTCTTTGAACAATAATTCAAGCTTTTCTTCTGTTTCCCTTACTAAGCTCCATTTTGCGCTACTGCAGTGTTGTTGTATGTTCTGCATAGTGCTTCCCAGAGTTTTCGAAGCTTTTTCATATGTACCTGCGCTTTCATACACATGTACTGCTTCCCACTGTTTTTCTGTCCATTCTGATTCCAGTGAATCTAGGAGCAGAAGAATCGTGTTAACACAGGTTTCTGTAAACTTATCTCCTGTAATGACCACTGTTTTGTATAATTTGCTCTTTTTTGCAATATCCAGTGCATCTCTGGCTTTAATGAAAGTGTTGCCATTTAGATCCCACGAAGAGCGAGCCTTTTGAAGTTCAGTTTTATCTATTTCTCCTATTCCTACACCCACATGAAGTTTTAGCGGCTTTACAAAATATCTCAATTTCCTTATGACCTTTGCGATATTATATGGTTTATCAATAACTCCCTGAAGTTCGTCGCCCCTGGAAACAGAAAAGGGTATTGCAAGCTCAGAACAATCGAATTTATCGATTTTACTGGTTATCTTTTCCCTTAAAATATCCTTTTCTCGTGATTTAACAATATCTGCAGTTATTACAGCGAAACTACCCAATATCACTCACCAGATTTCCTAAAACGATAATTTTCCAGAGTTCTTATGTTCAAGTATACTAAAAACCTGCCATGCAAATTCAGTTCACATTTTATTGGAAATAATTAATTGCCAAAAATGTTGTTTATGCTTTTTTGCTTATAATTGAATTCTTAAAAAATTCCTGCATAGTTTCAAGTTGTCGGGATATATAAAGACCAGGGAGAAATCAAATGAATTATCACAAATATCCATGTTAGGAACATCAACAATCCATGTACCCTGATCCATTTATATTTAAAGCGCTCAACTGTTTTACCTAACACAAAAACTATAAATTGAGCAAGAATTCCAAAGAAAACTAGTGTACCTGTATGAATTGCAAAATCGTAATTTAAAGCCATGTAACCGTGCAAAAAAGATGTTATAAGAAGTATCCCTCCGGTCCAGGGATGCATTTTTCTGAAGAAAAAAAGTGCTTTTCCCACTCTTCTTCTTGTGGTCTTACTTATTCTCAACCTTACTATAATTCTAAGAGCAAATAGAGCAGAGTTAAAACTCAGAAGTATAAGATTCAACCAACCTAGCAATTCTGGAATCACTAAAAACTCCCCCTATTGAATATCTTTTTATATGAATAACGAAATATGACTCTAAAGTAATTATAGACAACATATATTTTAACAAGTTTTTGGTCAAAGAACACCATAAATATCTTGTGCTCAAAGGTTTTTGTGGTAGTCTCAAGGTAATGTTGTAAAAAAACCTGAATCCTAAAATAGTTTCTTTTACATAGTTAAGAATCTCCTTCCAGTTACCCATCCCCGTTTTCAGTTAGAAACTGTTGTACAATATTCTTTAGTATTATGCCCTGTAAACCGCCTTTATATAGGTTTGTCCTATTATAGGATACAGGGCTTTTCTCTTTTTACAGCATCAATTTTACGCTATCGATTATCATTTTTGATGCTATAACTTATCTAGCAAAAAAGAAAAATTTGATTTTTAGAGATACGAAGTTGTAAAATAACTTTGTGGGTGGTGAGCTCATTTATTTTCATTTATTGCACAGCGTTAACGCTGATGCATTGGGGCAAGAGTATGTAACTCTTGCCCTAGTATTGTAAAGAATTTACTCAAATTTTGACAGTATAAAATACAATTTGTTTAATTTAACTTACTAAAGAAAGTATTAAAACAGAATAAAATGCACTCTAAGGTTGACTAATAAAAAGTTCATGAAACTTAAGATTAACTATATTTATTTGTTTTGATAATTTAACCATTACTGATATTATATATATAGAACAACCAAAATGTTTCATTGTGGACATTTTCGTTGTTGTCAATGTATATGCGCTGCTGTAACCCCCTAAAATTGGGACGGTTAAGCGATAGCCGTCCCTATTTTGTTGAAAGATTTATATTAACATAGAAGACGAGAAAAACCAAAGTGACGAGAAAGACCAAAAAGACGAGAAGAACCGAAGTGACGAGAAAAACCAAAGTGACGAGAAAAACCAAAGTGACGAGAATCCGAAAATCGAGAGAAATACTACAAATATTAGAAGATGTTAACCGTAAACAGATTAGAGCAAAAAACACATTGTAGACTGTCAGTTGTTTGTCCAATTTTAGTGGGTCAGAACGTACGTACAACCTACAACGTACAACCTACAACGTACAACCGACAACGTTTTCTGATTCTTTGAATCAGTCGATGGACGAAGCTTGCCATAGGCAAGCGTTGGACGAAGTGTCAACGTTGGACGAAACGAAGTGTTGGACGTTTTTTTTACACGTACCACGCACAACGTGTTTTTGATTCGATGTATGAAAAATTATGCTATAATTAATTATATTGTAGTAACTACACCGGGGTGGAGTTAATCCACCTGATATTGAAAAATACATTAAATTACTAAGGTTAAGGTGAGTTTATGCTCTTTTCGATTAGTCCAAAGACAGAACATAGCGAGTTATTTGACCGTGAAAGTGAATTAAATAAACTGGAGAAGGCAGTGCTTAATGATCGGCTGGTTGTTCTGGATGGTCTAAGGAGGACAGGAAAGACTTCACTCCTAAAGGTTTTTTTAAATGATACAGAAAATTTCAAAGCCTTTATTGATTGTCGCCACTTCGTAAAAGGCAATATAATAAATTCTAGCGAATTTGATAATGCTTTAATAGAATCAATCGAGGAAGAAGTAGAAACATGGAAATTTAAAAAAATACTGAAATCAATCTCATCTCTTACAATAAAAGACATTCAAGTGAATTTCGAGAAAAACCGTAAAAAAAGAGACATTGCTTCAGTACTTAAAAAGATTGATTCAACACTTAACAGAAAGAATATGAAATTTATCGTGGCACTGGATGAGGCTCAGAATCTTAGATACTATGGTAGGGGAGGAAGGAGTTTCCTTAATTTATTTGCTTATACATACGATAATCTTAAAAACATCGTATTTATACTCACAGGTTCAGAGGTAGGTTTACTTTTCGACTTTCTCAAACTTGATAACCCTGATGCACCACTTTTCGCCCGCTATATCACCGAAATTACCTTGAGCAGATTTTCTCATGAAGAATCAATACAGTTCATAAAAATGGGATTGAAGGAAATCGGAGCCAGCTTTAACGAAAGCGAACTTGAGAGGGTTGTTACAACACTTGATGGGATAGTAGGCTATCTAACGATATTTGGTTATGAAGTGTATAAGAACGGGCCTTATTTTGAGACTGCTCTTAAAAAAGCGGAAGCAATGGCTAAAGGACTGGTTAGAAAAGAAATAGATAATTTGCTTTCTAGATCCATCAATTACGGTTATGTCCTCAAAGCAGTTGCTTTTGGCATGGAAAGATATTCGCAGATAAAGAAATATATAGAAGCGAACTTTGGAACAATACATGATTCAACATTAAGCAATATACTAAACGGTCTCATTAAACAAAGCTTTCTTGATGTCTTCTACTCAAAAGCGATCAAGAAGTACTCCATCCCCGATCCAATAATTCATAGATTTTGTACAACAATGAACTTAAAATAATAACAAGTATAAATGTGATTCAGAAATCAATATAAATAAAACGCATGGCTTACAAGGAAAAGGGTAATAATTCAAAGATAATCATAGTAAAAAGGTGATCGCTGTTGTTCCAAGTCCAATTTCAGGTAGTCAGAACGCGGTTTTTGAACCTATCGGTTCACGGAAAACGGTTCACGGTTCACGTATTTTTGCATCTATGGTATTTCTCTCGAATTCTCAGTTTCTCGCATTCTCGTTACTTTATTCTCCTCTCGAGAGGAGTACCGCGCCAGCGGGGAGGTGTGTGTGTTTTTGTACATAATTATTGTTCATATTTTAATGTTTTACTAGACCCTAAACCCCAGACCCTAAACTCGCCTTTTATTGTTTTATCCGCGCAGCGCAGATCCGATCTGTATTATAGCTCGCATATCCCGCTGTCCCCCAAGCAGCGTATCCGTGTTGTACTTTAACGCGCATATCGTGAGCCTTGCTCAGAATAACCGATTGCTTGGCAAATAGCAAGTTTTTTTAATGGATTCAAAACTGAATAGTATATAATTCAATTATGATATAATATGAATATTATATAATTCACTAATAGGAGTATTTTTTATATGACTGATCAAGAGTTATTTTTGGCATTGGAAAGGTGGAATTACTGGGACGGTAAAGAATTTCCTTTATTAGTAAATAGAAAGGAGATTGATTTTCTATACAGATACCTTGAAGGCAATCTTGTTCAGATAATAAAAGGAGCAAGGAGAACCGGAAAATCATCTCTGCTAAAAATCTTATACAGAGATCTTGTAGAAAAGAATAATATTTATTCAGTGCTTTTTATTAACCTAGATGATATTACATTGATTCAAGAAGAAAGCTCGCCAAAATTACTTGAAAGAATCTACCAGTTATATAGACAAAGAGTTTATCCTAAAGGAAAAACATACATTTTAATAGATGAAATTCAGAAAATAAATAACTGGGAACAATGGGTAGAAACCTACAGAGAAACGGGAAACGCTAAATTCATACTCTCCGGTTCTTCTTCAAAATTGTCATCCAAAGAACTGGGTAGTCTATTAACTGGCAGGCATATAGATTTGACCCTATTCCCTTTCTCTTTTAAAGATTATATAGCAAATAGAGTCACTGATATCTCTCCATTATCTATTGATCTAAACAAAAACCAAATCAAGAAATCACTATTTTCCTATTTCACACTGGGAGGATTCCCTGAAGTACTTTTAAACTACTCTCCAGAAGATGGAGAAAAAATACTTGAGACTTATTTTGAAGATATAATTTACAGAGATATTGTGGATAGATGGGAAATCAGGGATACAGGATTACTAAAAAGAATAGCACTATTCTCAATAAAGAATAGTGGAAACTTGATCAGTTACAGGCAAATCAAAAGGATGATAGAACAAATATATGAAAAAACCTCAACAAACACTATTTCTGAGTATATGTCTCATCTAATAGAATCATTCATAATTTTTGAAATACCTTTGTACACCAATTCAGTTAAAAAAAGCAACCAATCACCCAGAAAAATCTATACAATTGATACAGGTTTACGCAAAGCTGTACTAAAACCTTTAACTGAAGATTATGGAAGAGACGCCGAGAATATCGTTTTTGTAGAATTGCTTAGAAGAGGATATCATGTTTCATACTGGAGAACCGGAAAAACAGAACTCGATTTCATCGCAAATGGAAAGAAAAATTACTCAATAAACGTAACAATGTCCAATCTTGAAGACACTGGACTAAAAGGAAGAGAGCTAAAAGGATTACTTGAATTCCCAGGAAAAAATTACGAAAGTATTTTAATCACCGATGACCTGGAAGACATAATAGAAGTCCATGACAAAAAAATCACATTAATCCCTCTCTGGAAATGGCTATTAACCTGAATAATCACTCGATAAACAAACGAAGTGTTGAAGTGGTTTTTGAACCTCTCGCTTCACGTGTTTTTCTAAGATTCTCATTTTACTCTTTTTGTTTTCTTGAACTTGCCTACACCCCACAACCTACTATCGCACAACGTTTTTTTAATTCGTTGGACGATGGACGTGTTTTTGGTGTCGAACTCTTGGACTCTCGTCCCCTCGGTCCTTCTCGCCTTCTCGTGTTTCGAACTTCCGCACAACGAACAACCTACTAGCGCACAACGTGTTTTTCACTTACTGAGAGGAGTGTCGCGCAGCGACGAGGTGTGTGTACGTCCAGGTAAGGCAAGAGTATCCAGTGGGTGAAAGTCCCATCAGGGTAAAAGTCAGAAGCCCTGTAGCGCGAATAGCAGTATGTAGGGAAACCGAAGTACTGAAGACTATTGACAAAACCATCAACTGGGTGGTGAGCAAGTATTCGGGCCGTAACGAAAGTGAACGCACAGGTAGCCTCGAAACGACACTTCGGAAGCTGAGCCTTTGCACACCAGGTGAAAGTAACAGATGACATCAGAAAACTGACTGTAACTGAGACATCTTCCAGCGGGGTGGTAGCGACAGCACGAATACAAGGATACACTGAGCCAACTGGAGAGGCCCTCTCCATCCCTGGAAGAAATTCCTTGAAAGTGGTAGGTCATATAACCCGAATGGGGAAAGTGACTGAAAGATG